>DASZFN010001039.1:0-8084 GCA_035939715.1 Gemmataceae bacterium
CGGGGCCTTCAACAAGAATATGCCGTTCGATCGGTTCACCACCGAGCAACTGGCCGGCGACTTGCTGCCTGAGGCGACACGCGCGCAGCGTATCGCGTCCGGCTACAACCGCCTGCTCATGACGACCGAGGAAGGCGGCGCTCAGGCCAAGGAGTACATGGCCAAGTACGCTGCCGACCGCGTCCGCAATATTTCCAGCGTCTGGCTGGCGACAACGCTCGGCTGCGCGGAGTGCCACGACCACAAGTTCGATCCGTACCTGTCGAAAGACTTCTACAGCCTGGCCGCCTTCTTCGCGGACATCAAGGAGGTCCCCGTCGGCCGACAGGAGCAAACGCCCTTGCCTTCGCCCGAGCAGGCGGCGGAGCTTCAGCGTCTCGACGCGAAAATGACGGCCGTGCGGCAGCAATTCGACAAGCTGACTCCTGAACTGGACATGGCCGAAGCGAAATGGGAGGAATCGCTGCGCCTCGGCGAAGTCAGAAAGAAGCCGAAGAACATCGTGGAGATTCTGCTTACCGATCCCGCCAGGCGAACGCCGCAGCAGAAGCAGACCATCGCCGCATTCTACCGTGGTGTGGCCCCGCAATTAGAGCCGCTCCGCAAGCAACTGGCCGACCTGCAACGGCAGCGCGATCAATTGAACAAGACCATCCCGACCTCTTTGCTCTCCATTTCCGTGCCGCCCCGAGTCATGCGCATCCTGCCGCGCGGCAACTGGCTGGATGATTCCGGCCCTGTGGTTTCGCCGGCTGTTCCGGCTTCACTGGGGCCGCTTGCCACCCAGGACCGGCGGGCGACGCGGTTGGACCTGGCTCGGTGGCTGATACGGCCGGAGAATCCACTGGTTGCGCGCGTGTTGGTGAATCGGCTCTGGAAATTGCTGTTCGGCCAGGGCATCGTCAAATCGCTGGAAGATTTCGGCGCCCAGGGCGCCGCGCCCACGCATCCCGAATTGCTCGACTGGCTCGCCGTCGAATTCCGGGAGAGCGGCTGGAATGTGAAACACATGCTCAAGCTGATGGCCCTGTCCGCAACCTATCGTCAGTCTTCAGCCGTAAGCGAAGCACTGCGGCAACGCGACCCATACAACTACCTGCTCGGCCGCCAGGCCCGCTTCCGTCTCGACGCCGAGATGGTTCGCGATAATGCTCTGGCGGTGAGCGGCCTGCTCGCTCAGGAAATCGGCGGGCCCAGCGTCAAGCCGTACCAGCCCGCCGGCTTCTGGGCCATGCTGAATTTCCCCAAGCGCGAATGGCAAAACGACAAGGGCGAGAGCCTCTATCGCCGCAGCCTTTATACGTACTGGTGCCGCACCTTCCCCCACCCGAGCCTGGTCGCCTTCGATGCGCCCAGCCGCGAGGAATGCACCGTCGAACGGCCGCGCTCGAACACACCCCTGCAGGCGCTCGTGCTGCTCAATGATCCGATCTATGTGGAGGCTGCACGGGCCTTTGCCGAACGAATCGTCCGGGACGCCAGCGGATCCGTGGACGAGCGCATTCAGTTCGCCTATCGTCAAATCTTGAACAGGAAGGCGCGGCCTGAAGAAGTCAAGCTGCTGGCGTCGATTCACGACAAGCACTTGCAGGAATTCAGAACCGAAAAACAGGCTCCTGACTTGCTTCTCCAGGTCGGCGACCATCCCGCGCCCAGGGAAATGGATGCCGCAGAGCTGGCGGCCTGGACGTCTGTTGCCCGGGTCATTTTGAATCTGCATGAGAACATTACGAGGAATTGAGGCATGGACCGATTCAACCAGGTAAAGAAGCTGCTGACGCGCCGCGCCTTTCTCGGCCGTTCCAGCGCCGGCATGGGCATGCTCGCCCTGGCATCGCTTCTTAAGCCGGAGCTGCTGCGCGGCGCAACCGGCTCCAGCCAACTCGATCAATGGCACGGTGTCGTCAACCCTCTCCATTTCGCGCCCAGGGCCAAGCGGGTGATCTATCTGTACATGGCCGGCGGCCCATCGCATCTGGAGACGTTTGATCACCGGCCGAAATTGGCGCAGATGCATGGCAAGCCGATGCCTGAGTCCTTCACCAAGGGCCAGCCGATTGCCCAGCTTCAAGGGCAGAAACTCAATTGCTTCGGGCCACAGCACAAGTTTCTGAAGTTCGGCAAGAACGGCCAGGAGATTTCCGAAATCTTTCCGCAAATCGGCGCCGTCGCCGATGACATCTGCATTATTCGCTCCATGAAGACCGAGGCGATCAACCATGACCCCGCGCACACGTTCATGAACACCGGCACGACCATCTCCGGCCGGCCGGCGATGGGATCTTGGCTCCTCTATGGCCTGGGCAGCGACAGCGAGAATCTGCCGGGCTTTGTGGTCTTGATCTCCACAGGGAAGGCGGGGCAGCAGCAGCCGATCTCGGCGCGGCAGTGGCACAGCGGTTTTCTGCCCAGCCGCTTTCAAGGCGTCGAGTTCCGTTCCAAGGGCGATCCGGTGCTCTACGTCAATAACCCCAAGGGCGTGAACAGCGAACGGCAGCGCGATATCGTCGATGCTGTGCAGCAGCTCAACCGCATGGAGAACGGCGTCGTGGACGATCCGGAGATCGCCACGCGCATCAGCCAGTATGAAATGGCCTTCCGCATGCAGACCTCGGTGCCGGAGTTGATGGATCTATCCCGAGAGCCGAAAGAGGTCCTCGATCTCTACGGCACAAAGGGCGGCGACGGCTCTTTTTCCGCCAACTGCCTGCTGGCCCGGCGGCTGGCGGAGCGCGGCGTGCGTTTCATCCAGCTTTACCACCGCGATTGGGACCACCACGGCGGCATCAAGCGCGATGTGCAAGTGACCGCCCAGGAAGTGGACCAGGGAGCGGCCGCGCTCATCAAGGACCTCAAGCGCCGCGGCATGCTCGACGACACGCTGATCGTCTGGGGCGGCGAGTTCGGCCGCACGCCCATGGCCCAGGGCAACGGCCGCGATCACCACATCAAGGGCTTTTCCATCTGGCTGGCCGGCGGCGGCGTCAAGGGCGGCATCACGCACGGCAGCACCGATGACCTGGGCTACAACGCCGTGGAAGACGTTGTCGAGGTGCACGACCTGCACGCCACCATGCTCCACCTGCTGGGCGTCGACCACAAGCGGCTCACCTACAAGTTCCAGGGCCGGGACTTCCGCCTCACCGACGTGCACGGCCGTGTTGTACACAAGATTCTCGCCTGATAGCATGAGCAAAAAGCCCCACTCTCGATCTCGCGGAAGCAGAGCGTAGCGCATGGCCCGCAGCAAGGACAATGCCATCGATCCCGACGACATGTTCGCCGACACGCGTATGTCGTTCGGCGATCATCTTGAAGAGTTGCGCATCCGTCTCTGGCGCGCTTTGATCGGCTTCATCATCGCCATGCTCCTGAGCTTCCTGATCGGGAAGCCCGTTCTCTATACGTTCATCATCCGGCCGGTCGAGTCCCAGCTTCAGGCCTTTCATGAGCATCGCAAGGAAAAGCGGGCCCAAGAAGTGCTGGCAGAAGCCGCCAACGCCAAGGACAATACCGGAAATTTGCCTCAGGTGGTGGACTTACAACTCCCCCGGTCGGTGCTCAAGAGCATCGCCGCGGGCAAGGAGCTGGAGCGCATTGAAGACCCGGGCCAGCTCGCCGACGATCAATGGGTCAGCGTGCCTGCCCGCATTGCCGATCCGATCAAATTCACCGCCGCCACGCTCAAGGCGCAGCAGCTCTTCGAGCCGCCGGCGACCATGAAGACCTTCAACGTCACGGAGGCGTTCATCGTCTATTTCAAGATCTGCATGGTATGCGGTCTGGTGATCGGCAGCCCGTGGATCTTCTATCAGATCTGGTCCTTCGTGGCGGCCGGGCTTTATCCGCAGGAAAAGAAGTACATCCACATCTATCTTCCCTTCAGTATCTTCCTTTTCGTTACCGGCGTGCTGGCGTGCCAGTTCATCGTCATGCCCAAGGCTGTCGGCGCCCTCTTGTTCTTCAATGAATGGCTCAACCTCGAGCCGGATCTCCGGCTCAACGAGTGGCTCGGCTTCGCCATCTGGTTCCCGGTCATTTTCGGACTGTCGTTCCAGACGCCGCTGGTGATGATGTTCCTCGAACGCCTGGGCCTCGTCACCGTGGAGACGCTCAAGAAGAAACGGCGTATCGCCTTCTTCATTCTTGCCGCCGTATCAGCCTTTGGCCCGACCGTGGACGCTTTCAGCATGTTGTTCCAGTGGGTGGCCCTGTGCCTCTTGTACGAGCTGGGCATCTGGCTGTGCGTCTGGTCGCCGAAGAAGACGGCGCTCGACATGGAGGTGCCGGATTCCGAGGAGATGATCGAGGTATAAGGCGCATCGGCCATTCGCCCTAGCTTCCGCCGCAGATTGCAAGTACCTTGAGGGGGAAACGCGGATCGTCCGCGTTTGCCGTTTCCCTGTCACAAGGTGGGACGATCGTATGACACGGTTTACCAGCGCAATATTTATGATGGTTCTGGTGTGCGGCCTCGCCAGCTCGGCCAGGGCGCAGAATGACGCGGGAACCAAGGCCATCCTGGACAAGGCCGCCAAGGCCCTGGGCGGTGAAGAAAAGCTGAACGCAGTCAAAGCCTTCACCTGGAAAGGCAAGGGCAAGCTCAACTTAATGGGCAATGAAAGCGATATCACCGTAGAGACGATTGTGCAAGGCCTCGACCATTATCGCCGTGTGCTTGAAGGCGAAATCGCCGGGCAACAACGTAAGGTAATCATCGTCCTGAACGGCGCCAAAGGCTGGCGCAAGTTTGACAATCAAGGTGGCGAACTGGAAGGCGATCCCCTGGCCAACGAGAAGCGCGTGCTCTATCTCACGGAGACTCCGATCACCTTGGCGCCCCTGCGCGATCCGAAATTCAAGGTCGAGCCCGCCGGCGACGAAAAGGTCGGCGACAAGCCCGCCGCGGTTCTCAAGGTCACCGGACCGGACGGCAAGGACTTCAAAATCTACTTCGATAAGGAGAGCGGCCTCCCCGTCAAACAGGTGGCGAAGGTGCTGGGCCTCCAGGGAGAGGAGGTCACTGAGGAGACCACCTACGCTGACTACAAGGACATGGCCGGCATCAAGAAGGCCACCCGGCTCGAGGTCAAGCGCGACGGCGATAAGTGGATCGATCAGGAGATCACGGAGTTCAAGATCCTGGACAAAGTCGATCCGAAGACATTCGCTGAGCCGCAATAGCCCGGTAGCGCCTCAGGAAAGAACGGGAACGGGCAAGGCACGCACGACGGCGCGATTGCGTCCCGCGGTTTTGGCTTCGCCCAGGGCGGCGGCGGCGTGATGCTTGAGCTGATCGTAGTCCGTGCTCACGCCCATATCGACGACGGCGAAGCCGGCGCTTACGGTCACCTGGATCGGCTCGCCTTTATAAGAAAAGGGATTCGTTTCCACGGCGCTGCGAATGCGCTCGGCAAGGATAAGGGCTCCCTCCATGTTCGTTTCCGGCGCCACCACAATGAACTCCTCGCCGCCGACCCGGCCGACGGTGTCGACGGTTCGGACCGAGGCATTGAGCACCCGGGCCAGCTCGATGAGCACCGTGTCGCCGCCGGGGTAAAGGTAACGGCGGTTGATCTCGCGGAAATGGTCGGCGTCGATCAGCCCCAGCGCCAGCGGACTGGGATAACGCGTGCGCCGGCGAATCTCCGCATCCGCCAGGCGGTCGATGGCCCTGCGATTGGGCACGGACGTCAGCGGATCGGTCAGGGCCAGCTTCTCCAGCATCATGTTCTTTTGCTGAAGTTCGTGGTTGGCTTCCTCCAGGCGGTGGGTGCGCTCGAGCACGCGCTGTTCGAGCTGAACGTTGACATGCTCGAGGCGCAGATTGACCTGGCGCAGCTCTTCGAGCAGGCGTTGATTCTCGCGTTCCAGCTGAAAGCGTTCCGCGGCTTCGCGCAGGACCTGAATCAGCTCGTCCACGCGCCAGGGCTTGAAGAGGTAACGGTAGACCTTGCCCCGGTTAATGGCTTCGACTGCGTCTTCGAGCTCGGCAAAGCCGGTCATGAGCAAGCGGATGGTCCAGGGAGAGACCTCGCGGACCCATTCGAGCAGCTGTACGCCGCTCATGCCGGGCATTTTCTGGTCGGTAAGGACTAAATCGACGGAGCCCTGGGCAAAGATTTGCTGGGCGTTTTCCCCTGAATCAGCGGTAACGACGTGAAAATCGGGCCCCAGGAGGGCGGCCAGCGTGGTCAAGATGTAAGGTTCATCATCGACCACCAACAGTGTGCACTTCTGATTCATCTACGCAGTCCTAGCGCCTACCGCTGGCCACAGGGACAGAATATGGTCAAACTATCGCTGAGACCACTTATTCATGTTATAGCTTACATCCAAAGCGATTCCAAATCCGCGCACGGTCGGAATGAGAATCTTTTTGCGCACGCAAGTAGGCAAAAGCGTTGTCTTTCCGGCGGACGGCGTTGACCAAAGCGAAGTTCCCGGTGTGAGGTTAGCCCTGTCCAAACGAACCACGAAAGATGCAAATGGCGAGCCAAGGCGAGGCAGCCGTTGCGTGAGAAATCCGCGTGTTTTCCGATAATAACTCTTGATATGGCTCTCTAGACTCTTTACAATTCTCAAAGCGATAGGACTAAGACAGCACAGGCTCACCAAAGAGCTGGGGTAGTCGCACTGTCCAACCTTTCGCCGTGCATCTTAGGCAAAGCTGCTATAAGCCGCAAGACACCACCCGATGGCTGTCGCTTGCGGCTTAGCACCGGATCGCGGAGAACGTGGTCGGTCGCTTGCGGCTTAGCACCGGAATCCCGGAGAACGTGGTCGGTCGCTTGCGGCTTACCACGAGGGGTCGTGTAGGCGCGGGAAGAGTTGGATGGCCCTGGCCGCATTTCGTCCCGGGTTGGGCTTCCCGCCTTTACCGTTCCTCTGCCGGCCGTGAGGCACTGGCCGGCAGTCGTGGCTCGTCGCCTTGGGCGGTCGTTACCATCACTGTTTGACGCGTGGAAGGATGGCTATGAAGGCTAAAAGTCAAAAGCGCCGGCCGGCGCCAAGCACCCCTGTTGCTACTGCACCCGCGACGATTTTCTCCTCCGACCTCTTGACGCCGGAAGAGGAACGGGAGCTCTTGACCGGCTTTTGGGAGGTCAAGACCGAACTGGTCCGCGTCCTCATCCGCCATTTCCCCCGGCTGCGTTCCCATCGGCCGCCGCTCGAGCCGTGGCCCATGGCCCAGTTCATCCGCGACTATTGCGACGGCGAGACCCGGCAAGAGCTGGCCGTCCGCCGCCTTCACGATCGCTATGTGCATTACAAGCACCGGCTGGCGTCCGCGAACATCCGCCTGGCGGCCCACGTCGCCAAGCGCTTCCGGCACCATGCCCTGAGTTATTCCGATCTGCTGCAGGAAGCGGTGTGCGGTTTGATGCAGGCCATCGACCGCTTCGATGTCAGCCATGGCACCCGCCTGGCTACCTACGCGACCTGGTGGATTCGGCAGACCTTGCAGATCGCCGTGGCCCGCCAAAGCCACCTGGTAAGCCTGTCGCCGCACCATCTTCAGGAACTCGGTTTGCTGCAGCAGGAGTCGGAGGCGCTGGCCCATGGCGGCAAGCATCTGCCCAGCCCTCAGGAATTGGCCTCACGCACGGGCAGCAGCCTGGAGCACCTGACGCATCTGCAAACGGCGACGCGCGCTCCCGTGTCCCTGAACGCCGTCCTCGATGACGACAGCGATTTCAAACTCACCGAGGCCATGCCCGATAACGAGAGCAGCACGGTGCGGCAAAACTCCGAACGCCAGGAAGCGCTGAACTTCCTCATGGAGAACCTGCGGCCGCGCGAACGCCGCGTCCTCGATCTCCGCTTCGGCCTGACCGGCAACGGCACGCACAGCCTTCGCCAGATCGGCCATCTCTTGCGCATCAGCAAGGAGCGCGTGCGGCAAATCCAAAACCGGGCCCTGGAAAAGTTACGCACCTCAGCGGAACGCGTGGGCTGGGAGGCGAATTTGTTGCTCGGCTGAAATCGACCGGGTCAATTGTCCTTGGTCATTCGTCATTCGCGAATGACGAATGACCAAGGAATCCTACCTGAAACAAAAATGGGGACTGGCTCGGCAGGAC
>DASZFN010001040.1:0-7787 GCA_035939715.1 Gemmataceae bacterium
GTCCCGATTGGCGTGGGCGCGTGAGCGTCTCCGGAAACGGCTGACCCGGCGAGGCGTGACCTTGTCGGCCGGAGCCCTGGCCTCTGGGTTGGCAGACCAAACTGCTCGGGCGACTGTCCCATCGGCATTGCTGAACGCCACGGTGACAGCAGTTTTGTCGACGGCCGGCAAGACCACCGCTGCGTGCGCTTTCTCCTCCAACGTGGCCACCCTGGCGGAAGGAGTTCTTGAGATGATGTTCCTCGCTCGTCTTAAGGCCGTCGTGCTTGTTTGCTTGGTTTTGACGGCCACGCTGGCGGGGACCGGCATATTTCTCTACCAGGGATTTGCCCGGGAGGGTGCCGTTGACCCGCTCCAGGCCACGCCTAAGGTCGCCTCCTCATCCCCCAAGGCGGAGCAGGACCAAATAGCGGAACTGCGCCGAAGCCTAATTCGCAACTGGCAGGAACAGCAAGCTCGGTTCACCAAAAGTCATTTCGAGGTCGAGCGCTACCAATACAGCCAACCCCCGCACACAGACATTCCGCGGGACCAGGTCGTCAAGCTGATTGAAGACATCGATGGTAGCGATTTCTCCAAGTTCGCAGATCAGTTGGCAGCCTTGTTGCCGTCGCCCCGAGCCGCCGTATTTCATGGACACCACATGGATTGGCCGGCCCGGGTTGAAGTCTACGTCGATGGAAAGAAATGCCGGAATGATCGCCATCATTTCAACAAAGTGCAGGGCAAGTCCGACGTGATCCAGATTTCGAATGGGAAAGACTGGTACTACTTCAGCTCCTTGTCCAACTTGCAAGGGACCACAAAGGACGCCGGTATCAGGAAGGACGACCCGCACCTTGATCGGATCGACATTTCCCACCTGCGGTTTCTGCCACTCGACCGCCGATTGGACCAACTCCGGGAAGTTAGCCGGGCCGATGCCAAAGTGACGCTTGAGTCCGGAGCGCACCGGTTCGTAGACGCCGGCAAACGTGAGTGGACCTTTCGCCTGATAGCGGACGAGAAGAGCGGGTTCGTTCGTCACTGGATGGCGGCATTCCCTGCAGGACCCAAGGGCAGCTGGTCGTCCTGGGAGGACAACGTGTGGCAATTCGGCCCCAACGAGGGAGGGAAGGGAATCCTCTATCCAACTGTTCATATCAAAGCCAGCTTTGTCGATGGGATGCTTTACATCCTAGACATATTGCACATCACGAAAGCGGAGCCGGACGCCGAGATTCCAGCAAGCATCTTTACACTTAGCCTGCCGGCGGGCACGGAGATCAAGGATGTCCGCGCGGAGCCGGACAACTCGGCGACAGTCGTTACCACCGAGGATGTGGCTGACATTGTGGCGTTTGCCAACCGGCTGCCGGCCAAGAGCCTGGCCATCTGGCCAACCGTCAAGCCCGGTCAGGAAGCCCCGCCCATCCGGCCGGCCTTCTGGCTGAACAAAGAAGGTAAGACCGATCCGCCCGACTTGAAAGGTAAGGTCGTCCTCCTTTATTTCTGGGACAACGACTCAATTCTGACCATTCGCGAGTTGCAAACGCATCGGGAGTTCGCACAACTATTGGCAAAAAAGGGCGTGGTCATGGTGGGAATCCATAAGCATGGCTTGTCCGATGAGAAACTGCACTCTTTGGTCCAGCGATTCAGCAAGTCTCCAATGCCCCTTCCTGATTTGCTAGCCATTGACCGGTCCGCAGGAGAAGCCGAGACGGAATGGCTGGGGGCTACCTTCAAGGCTTACGGCGTCCACGGGATTCCGAACGCCGCCTTGATTGACGGTCACAACCGAATCGTCTATGTTGGCGGTTTCGCGAGAACATTGCAGAAGGCTGGAGCACTTCTTGGCGAATCAATAAAGTACAGACCCGTTCCCTAGCTTAAACCAATGGCTCCGTATTCCCCGATTCTATCGCCGGGCTTCGTGCTGGTTTGTGGACGCTGTGATTGAATCTCAGCTTGGCTGGCTGGGACACTCTTCGCCCCGCCGCGCAGCCGGCGTTAGAATCTAGGCATGCGGAAGCTCTTCAAGCACTGTACGCCTGGCCTGCTCCATGTGAGGTCGCTTATGACCTGGCACCGCCGCCTGCTCGTCGCCGTCATCCTCCCGCTGCTTTGGGGATTGGCTTGGCCGTGCCCTGGGGCTACTGGAATGAGGGGCGTTCCTGGCGTGGCAACGGGATGGTGAAGCGCAAGACGGCAACGATTGATTATTTTGATTTTTCGCGAGCAACCTGAGATCGAGCAAGACGCTGAAGCGTCGAGTTGGGCGGCGCGTCGCGCAGCGCGGTTTGGAAAAACATGGCAGCTTCGGCTGGGCTCTTGCGGTTGCGGTAGCGGTGGCCACCCAGGTAAGCGAGCTCGGCGCGCAATTCCTGGGGCAGCAAAGGCGCAATGCCTCCCCAGCCCAGTTGATTGGCGTGACCCATCCAGGCCAGGTAGATCTGAAAAGCGTGCCCTTCGTTTATTTTGCCTGCCTGATAAGTGTTGTAGAGATCGTTCGCGGTCTTCCAGAGAATCTCCTCATCTTCGGGGGAGATTTTTTCCGGAAAGGCCCCGCGGCGCATGAAGGCAGCCGGAGCCAGAACGATCTGGCTGCCGAAATAGTCGGCGTAGGTAAGCTGCCGGAAAGCGATTTTGCGCGCATAGTCACGGCCGCGGGGAGTACGCCACATCTCGCGCAGGCAAAAAATGATGTCGGGCCAGGGAAAGGACCCGACCCTGGTGATCGCGCTGAACGCCAATTTTCCCGAGATGCCGGCCATGACTCCCTCAACCATCAAGCGGCCGTCTTTTTCGTCGAGGTCGCCGGTCAAGGAGCCGAGGATCGAGGCGTGCAACGTCTTCATGTCCGCCGTGCCTTTGACCTTGGCGTAGCCGTCCCGCCAGCAAGCCAGGGCGCCATCCCCGTTCCCCAGAAGCTCAAGAACCCAACCGCGCAGCAAGTAGGCGTCGAGAGAGTGTTTTTGTTCCTCCGCGGGGAGCTCACGGAAATAACGGTCGAGATCCTTCCTGGCCGGCTCGAATTCCTTTAAAGCGACCCGAACACGCGCGCGCTCGACCAGGAGAGGCAGCATGTCGCGGCGCAACGCGCCTGATGGCTCAAAGAGTTCGCTGTCGATGAGTTGGAGGGCGCGCTTGGGGTCATGGTTGAGAAGAAACAGCCAGACCATGTTGGCGATAATGCCGGCACGGTTGCTTCTGAGCAAGAAAGGGGTGCGCAGTTGCTCCTCGGCCAATTGCATGGCACGCTCCCGTTGATCGGCCGCCTGGCAAGCGTTGAGGAGCAACGCTTTTGTCTCGAACCGGGTTACCGGCGCTGCCCCCAGCAGGTCCTCGATGGCAACCACATGCTCGAGATTGTCCAGCCGATGCGGATCATAGCGAATCCACTCCCAGCTTTCTTCCATGCTCTTGGGGCGATACGCTTCGAGAATCTGCAGCCGTACCTCATAGGACACAGAGGCGGCCAGCTCCTCGGGCCGGTAACGGCCATAAAGACTATCGATGATGGCGTTGGCTTCCTCGCGCCGATTCAGTTCGAGATAGATTAACCAGAGCTGGCAAGCCGCCACCGGCGCCCAGCGCGGATCGTCCGCATCAGCGGCGAGCTGCTCAAGGCGCGGCATGGCCTCCTCGTAACGTTTGAGCTTCGCCAGGCACAGCGCTTCTTTGCACCGCGCCTCGCGGCCGAGACGCACATCCCTGGTCAAGAGAACCTGGGCCGCGTACAGGCGCAGGGCCTCGGCATACTGAGCTTGCGCGTAGCAGAGATCGGCCCGCTCCAGGGGATTGGGATCGCGGGCAGCGGGCCGGCACGTGGCCTGCAGTTGCTCGAGCCGGCCTCCTGCGGGCCAGATGAGACTGAAGAATCCAGAAACGTCACTGCGAAAGGGAAATACCTCCTGGAAAACCAGCGCTGGCGAATCATTGACCCGGAATGATAGCCGGTCCCCCTCTCGGCTCGCGCCGATGAGCAGTGGTCCCTCCTTTACCTTTTCGGCCCTGTCCCTCAACTTCATGCCGTTGCGCAGAATCAGCATCCGCACTTCACCGCCGTTCTTGAGCACCGCATCAAGAGTAGTTGGCGGCTGCGCCGGAACAGTCAGGTCGCTGGGTTGCGGCACGGAGAGCAAAAAGAAATAGTAGCGCGGCATCAGGATGGCGCGTGGCTGCCAGGTCAGCGCATCCCAAAGCCAGACGCTTCGATCCCAGCTTGCCGTCGCCAGCTGGTTGCCGTCAGGGGAAAAGGCCACCGCAGCAATGCGCTCGGTGTGGCCCTGGAGCTTGCGGCCCTGTCCGGAAGCCGTGTCCCAGAGATTGACCGTGCGGCCGTTTCCGCCTGTGGCCAGCGTCTTACCGTCCGGCGCGAAGGCGGCGGCAAAAACTGCTACGCCGTCGCCCGGGATTCTCAAGCGTGTGCGCCCGGTCGCAGGATCCCACAGCCGCACCGCGCCCAGTCCCTCACCGGAAGCCAGGGATTGGCCATCGTGACTCCAGGCAACGCAAGTCACTGCCCCCGTGTGTTGCTCGTACACCAGCTTGCGCCGCCACGTCCCTGTCTCCCACACTTTTACCGTTCCGTCGGCGCCTGCCGTGGCAAATGCTTTTCCGTCCGGCCCCATCGCGAGACCATTAATGGGTCCCTTATGCGCCTGCCACACGAACCCCGGCGACCCGGCCGCGACATCCCATGCCTTGATGCCGCCGTCATTGCTGGCGATGATCAGGGTTTTGCCGTCCGCAGTGAAGCACAACTTGAAAGGGATCTCCGTGAAGTCGCTCAGCGTAGCTCGGATGGCCCCGGTGGCGGCGTTCAGCACCTTGACGGTTTTGTCCATGCTCGCGAGCGCCAGGCTCTGACCATCGGGGGAGAACTCAGCGCAGGTGACTCCCACCAGGCGTTCTCCGAGCAAGCTGCGGGCGTTGCCGGTAGCGGTATCCCATACCATGACTGAGCCGTCGGAGCTGGCGCTGGCGAGCAGCTTGCCATCGCGGGCATACGCAACATGATTCACCGCGGCGTCGTGACCAAAGCTGTATTGCAAACCGAGTCCAACGGCCGGCGCCGCACCCCAGGAGCCGGCGGCAAACTGTGCCCTGAGCTGCGCATTGCCGCTGAACAAGGGAACGGGGCGGATGACGTTATTCGATCTCTTGGCAAAAAGCACCGGGTCCACCACCGCCGTCAGGCCTGTCTCATCAACCTTGACAAGCGGTGTATTGAAAACAGCGTCCAGGCGCGCTTTGCTGAACGGTGCTGCCAAATCGACGAGCGTCTTTTCCAAGGGCACGCGATTGTCGAAAAAACTTTGCAGTTCTGCGCCTCCGGCGGGATCACGCTGCCTTAGCCGATTGATGCTGTCCCGGATACGCTCACTGTTTTCAGCCTCCAGATGTCCAATGGTCAAGGATTCTCGAATGCCACTGGCAAAGCGGTGATGCACGCGGTCCCGGTTCGCCTGCGCTTCCTCCTTGGGCGCCAGGGCAGCGAGCTGATCGGCCAGGGATTCCATTTTTTCCAGATGCTCCGCGGACCAGTCGTTATGATCCAGTTCGGCTTCGATGGTAGCCACCAAAGCTTTCTCGGTTGTTAGCCGCGCCGTCTCTTCGCGCGACCTGGCGACTAGCATCGAACCGATCGTTACGGTCACGAGAATGAGGCCGGCGGCCACGCCTCCGGACGTGACCAGGGCCTGATGTTTGCGGGTCCAACGAGCCACCCTGGTCGGCACGGACTCCGGATAGGCGCTGACCGGCTCGTCCGCCAGCCAGCGTTCCAGATCATTGGCCAGCTCGCGCGGCGAAGGATAGCGGTCCTCCGGTTTCAGAGCCATCGCCTTCAAGCAGATTGCGTCCAGCGGGCGCGGAATATGCCGGGTGATCTGGCTCGGCGGCGGGAAATAGCCCTTAAGTACCTTCTGGACGGCATTCTCGTCATGCCGGTTGAAGGCCGCCTGGTTGGTTAACAGCGCGTACAACGTTGCCCCGAGACTGTAGACATCGCTCGCCGGGCCGATTTGGTCGAGACGCCCGGCTGCTTGTTCTGGACTCATGAATTCCAACGTGCCGACTGCCTGGCCCGTTTCGGTTGGCGTGCCGGCGCTTACGGACGAAAGCGTAATGGGACGGTCGGCGGAAGTCGGCTCGTGCGTGTCGCAGGCGTTGTCCAGCGGCTTGGCCAGGCCCCAATCGACGACCAGGGTCTCCCCGTAGGGGCCCAGCATGATGTTGCCGGGCTTCAGGTCGCGGTGGAGCACGCCGCGGCTATGCGCATACGCCAGCGCGTTGCACACATCGAGAAAGCGGCCGAGCAATTGGCGCAGCGCGAACAGCCGGGCGCCGTTGTCCGGAAAGCCGGTCTGGTGGAAGCGCTCGATGGCGCTCTTGAGGTTGTCGCCCTTGATGAGCCGCATGGCGTAAAACGGCCTGCCGTCGGCGTACTGTCCCAGGCCATAGATGGGTACGATACCCGGGTGTTCCAGCCCGCCGGTGATCTCGGCCTCCCGCAGAAAGCGGGCGCGATAATCGGGATGGTCGGCATGTTGTAATTGAATTTCCTTCAGCGCGACCTCGCGATGCAGCTCCTCGTCCAGCGCCACAAAGACCTGTCCCACTCCACCGCGCGCATAGGGCCGCAAAATGCGGAAGCGCACCTTCTCTTGCGCGGGCGGACTAGTCTGGGGCCTGGTGGCGGCGCTTGCCTCATCCACCCGCCGGGCCGTGCCTACATGGGCGACGCTTTGCTGGAGATCTGCATCGGCGATCTGCTGGAGTGCTTCCTTGACCGACCCCAGCGAACTTACCGCGGCCAGGCTTTTCTCGCCGTCTTGATCGTGCAACTCAAGGTGCTTTTCCACAAGCGCTTCCAGCAAGGCGTAGGCATCGTTCTGCAGAGCTTTCTGTTCCAGGAGTATTTGCCCGAGCCGCTTCTCCTTCTGAAAGACCCAGGCCTGCATCGCGCCGAGGAGAGTGTCGCGGTTAATAAAATCCATTTGAAGGGCAATGATGCCGAAGAGCAGGTTACGGTCTGAACTCGGGCAGTTTGGTCTAACTTGAGGCATGGCGATCTACCGCTTGACGTGCTGTTGGAAGAGATTCTTGCCTCTGGAAAAGACTCTATCAATGCCCGGTGTGCACTGCAACACATATTGCGGGCAAGCCAGCGTAATCGGCCTGCCAGGTTGAGACGTTTAAGCCGAGGGTTTTCGCGCCGCTACGCCGGGCAACAGGTAAGCCCCCGGCAGGCCACTTCCCTGTGGGCAGTCGCGGCTGGGCGGTGAATGAGAACGAAGGTGTCTGGCGCACCTTTTACGACGCCGGCCTGTCCGCCTGGGTCACCTTCCTTGCCGGGCATTCTACTCCGGCCGACGTGGAGGGCTGGACGCTGGAAGGCGTGCGTTTCGCCAGCGTGAATCCCAGCTTCACGGGCTGGGATACTCGGCGGTCGGACCTTGCCCCAGCGGCGACATTCTGCGCATTGGTCGGGCGTGGCGAACTACTCGGTGGCGGTCTTTGTGTTCGTGACGCAGTTGCCGGGGGTTGGCCGGAAGAAGGTGATCCTGGGGGATCGCCGCGGCGGGGTGGGGGATTACACGAAGATTTTGTAAAAAATGCGTTTCGCGCAGAGCCCGCAGAGAGCGCAGAGAGAAACCAGTAGTTCGCCACTCCCCGAGGGGATGCCTAGGATGTCACCGTTGGCGCTCAAGGCCTGGGTGTTGCCGACGTAGGAATCGTGCACCTCGATGAAGGCGTCGCAGACGATGATGTGCGTGTAATCGAAGCCGCCCTGGCCG
>DASZFN010001041.1:0-9926 GCA_035939715.1 Gemmataceae bacterium
GTTGCAGCCGATCCGGCAGTCCTTATCGAGGATCGCCCGCTCGACCACGGAAAAGTCGCCGATGCCGAGCGGAGGCCTGCCCTGAGCGAGACAGGCGGCGCGCTCGGGCTCCATCTCGAATGTGTCCGCGCCGTTCATGACCGTGTCGCGCAGGACAACATCCCGGGCGATGTGGCTGCGCACGCCGACGATGCTGCGCTGCAGCTTGCTCCCGGTTAGAATAACAGACCCATCGGCAACCAGGCACTGCTCCACACGTGCGGCCTGGACATGCGAGGCGGGCAGGTTTCTGCCGCGCGTGTAAATGACCCCCGCCGCGTCGTGGAAATCAAAGGGTGGTGGATCCTGCGTCAGCGCCAGGCTCGCCTCATAATACGACTTGATGGAGCCGACGTCTTCCCAGTAACCGGTATGCAGATGAGCCTGCACACGGCGGTCCTGCAACACCCGCGCGAAAATCTCGGTCACCAGATCGCTGACCTGTGCGCGCAACATCTCGAACAGCACGTCGCGCCGTATCAGGTAAATCCCCATGTTGGCGAGGAAATCCCTGTCGGGCTCGAGCCCCGGTCCTTGAAGCCAGGCAGCAGGGGCGCGCAGGCGTTCCAGTTCTGCCTTGTCCTTCGGCTTCTCAACCAGCTCGGTAACCCGCATGGCGTCATCGACCCGCACAATGCCCAATCGGGAAGTCTGGGCGCGACCCACGGGCTGAACGGCGATGGTAATGTCGGCGGCTTGCTCGCGATGGGTCCTGAGCATGTCGCGGTAGTCCATGCGATAGAGATGATCGCTGGAGAGGATCAGCACATCCCGGCAGCCGTCTTCCTCGATGTAGCGCAGATTTTGCCGAATCGCGTCCGCCGTGCCCTCGTACCATTCGGCCGTTTCGTTGGTCTGCTGGGCCGCGAGAATGGACACGAAGCCGCGGCTGAAGGGATCGAACTTGTAGGCATTGGCCAGGTGGCGATGCAGGCTGGCGCTTTGAAACTGCGTGAGCACGTAAATGCGGCGCAGACCGCTGTTGAGGCAGTTGCTGACCGGCATGTCGATCAGCCGGTATTTCCCGGCGATGGGCAGGGCCGGCACGCTGCGCGTCATGGTAAGCGGATACAGATGCGTGCCGCGGCCGCCGCCGAGAATGACAGCGAGAACATCCTGCATGTGTACTCCCCCAGCCGGCGCCAGGGCCAGCCGGGTTTATGGTAACAAAATGCACTGCCATTGGCGAAAGAGTCTTTTTTGCGAAAGCATTCCGCATCTTTATTGGCCGGGGTATACTCAACAATGCCGGTCCGCTGGATCGACACCTGCTTGGAACGTGAGGCTGATGCATTGCCATGAATATCGAAGCGAAAATTCCGCGAGCCGATGTCATTTACCCGGAGAGCGACGGGCAACCGATGGCGGAAAATACGCGGCAGTTTGAAACCATCACCACGATCAAGGGCGGCCTCGATGCCGTGTTCATGAATGAAGCCAACGTCGTCATCGCCGGCGACCTGTTTTGGTACCCGGTGGAGGGGAACAACCAGCTTCGCATGGCGCCCGACATCATGGTGGTCTTCGGCCGCCCCAAGGGGCATCGCGGCTCCTACCAACAGTGGCTCGAGGGCGGCATCGCTCCCAGAGTAACGTTTGAGATTCTTTCCCGCGGCAACCGCCCCGGGGAAATGATTCGCAAATTTCAGTTTTATGAACAGTATGGCGTTGCCGAGTATTACATTTACGATCCGGAGAACGAGCTTCTCGACGGCTGGCTCCGCAAACAGGACAAGCTGGCAGAAATTACGGAAATGGATGGTTGGACCAGTCCCGCGCTGGGAATACGATTTCAATTTATCGACGGCAAGCTACAGATCTTTGGTCCGGACAGCAATCGTTTTGCCACCTACCTGGAAGTCGTGCAGCAACGTGAAAAAGAGCGCCTGCGGGCCGATCGCCTGGCGGAACAGCTTAGAGCTCTGGGCGTAAAGCCGGTGGAATAACAGGCAAGCCGGGGTGGCATGCTTTCGCGGCCCCCAGCACGGTCTTGCCGACTTGGCACGCGTAGCTGGGGCCGCGAAAGCATGGCACACAACCAGCGACGGAGTTTATCTACCCAAAGATCAATAATCGTCGATCTTGCCTGCCTTTTTCTTACCAAGTTCCTCATCTTCGTCACCAAAGCGTTGCGGTTCGACGACCGCGTTCGGCACCACCGGATCAGCCTCGACGCGCACGCTCTGCGCGAACTCCTCTCCGTCCACTTTGAGCACCACGCGATACATGCCGGCCGGCACCACGCCGGCGGCGAAGCGCGTCAAGTTCCAGACGACCTTGTGCAGTCCCGGCGCGGTGTCCGCCTTCATCTCCCGGACCTGCTTGCCCGAGAAGTCGACAACCTGCAGTGTCGCCTTGTTGGCTTTCTTGCCCAGCGAATAATAGATCGCGCAGCCGGGCGCGGGATTCTGCCCCACGAAGTAGCGGGCGCCGGTGCCGTACATCGAGTCGCGGTCCGGTTCGCTGCGCCAGCGCACTACCGTGTTGGGCTGGTAAAGCGTGGCCTTTGCCTTCATGGAATCGGACGTCATCTGCCGTAGCGGCGTGATGTCGAGCACCCAGAGACTGCGGCCGTGCGTGGCCGCCACAATTTCCCCTGCCGTCGGATGGATGGCGAACTCGTGCACCGCCACGGTGGGCAGGTTATTGTTCAGCCGGGTCCACGACTGGCCCCGATCGGTCGAGACCCAGACGGCGAACTCGGTGCCCAGGAAGAGCAAGCTGGAGTTGGCGATGTCCTCGCGCAGCACGCGCGTGGACCCGCTCGGCAGGTTGCCGCGCAAGGACTTCCACGTCTGGCCGAAGTCCTCCGTCACGTACACATACGGCTCGTCGTCGTTGGAGCGATGCGCATCAAAGACGACATAGGCGCGTCCTTCAATGAAGTGGGAGCATTCAATTGACGCGACCCAGCGCGGGCCGGGCAAGCCGACGTTGGGTGTGATGTTGCTCCAGTTGGCGCCGCCGTCGCGCGTTATCCAGAGCGCACCGTCATCGGTGCCGGCATAAAGCACGTCGGCATTCTTGGGTGACTCGGCGAGGGCGGTGGCCGAGCCGATCTTGGTCCGCGTGATCTCCGGCGAGATGGGGCGGAGGTCGTCTCCCTGCTTCAGCGAGCGGAACACGTAGTTGCCGCCCGCATAGAAAATATGCGGGTTGTGGCTGCTCAAAATGAACGGCGTGTTCCAGTTGAACCGGTACGACGTGTCCGGCTTGACGAGGTTCGGCAAGTAGGTCACGAGCGGCACCGGTCCAATAGATATCAGGAACGGTTTTTTCCAATCGATGGTCGGCGGCTTCTGCAGGGCCTTGGGCCGGATCGCCGCCGTCGCCCCCGTGCGGAGGTTGCGGCGAAACATGTTGCCGTCCTGAAACTCCCAGTAGACGGTGTCCGGATCATTCGGATCGACCCGGCACACAAAGCCGTCGCCGCCGCCGACTGCGATCCAATCGCTGTTCACCGGGCCCGTGCCGCGCAAGCTGCGGCTTGGTCCACCCCAACTGCCGTTGTCCTGCAAACCGCCGTAGACGTTGTACGGCTGCTTGTTGTCCGTCGCGACGCAGTAAAACTGGCCAATGGCCACATGGTTGAGGAAGTCCCAGTGGGCCATGCGGTCGAAGGTTTGATAGAAGCCGCCGTCGCAGCCGATAATCATGTGCCGGCCGTCTTTCGGATCGACCCACAGGGCGTGCTGATCGGGATGGACGCCGGGACCCCCGTCGGGCGTAAAGGTCTTGCCGCCGTCCTTGGAGCGATAGAGCGTGATGCCGCAGATGTAGAGAAACTTGTCGTCGCTCGGATCGACGCGGATCTGGCTGAAGTACATGGGCCGCGGGTTGACGCTGTTGATGCGCGTCCAGGATTCGCCGGCGTCGCTGGACTTGTAGACGCCGCCATACTGGAAGCCGTCGGGCCCCTGCTTGTCCTGGACGTTCTCGCGCTGGCCGCCGTACCAGAAGGTGTTCGGACGCCCCTTGACGGTGCCCGGGGTTTGCGGCGCCGCGCCGGCGGGCCGGGCTTCCAACGTTACCACGATGTCCCTGGCCTCTTTTTTGCGCGCGATCTTGAGCGTGAGCTTGTCGCCTACCTTGTGGTCGGCGAGCATCTTGCCAAGCTGATCGTTCGTAAGGACGGTCTTGTTGTTGACGGAGAGAATGATATCCCCGACCTGCAAGCCCGCGCGGTCGGCCGGCCCCTTGGGGATGACCGTGGTCAGCCTGGCGCCTGCATCGGCATCGCGGCCTTCCACACCCATGAAGACGGCGCTGGCCTGGGCCTGCGACGGTTTCGGCGGCGGGCCCATGCCGATTTTTTCGGTGTCGATGATCGCGTACACCACCTTCGGGTCCTTGCGATACCAGTCCAGGCCGATGCGGCCCATCTGGCAGGTCGGCAGTCCCTTCGTGAGCTTCTTGAAGGTCTTGCCGCCGTCCGTGGTCTTGTAAAGGCCCGTGCCCGGGCCCCATTTCTTGGACGGATCATAGGCGTCGTAACCGTCGGGCAGAGGCGGGCTGCCGAAGTGCGTGTCGAAGCCATGCCGCTCACGTTCATAGGTGGCCACGAGCAGCGTCTCCGGATCGGCCGGGCTCATGCGCAGGTCGATGACGCCGGTCTTGTCATCCACGTAGAGGATCTTCTGCCAGGTCTTGCCTCCATCCGTGGTCTTGTACAAGCCCCGTTCTTCGTTCGGCCCGTAGAGCCGGCCGAGGGCGCCGACGTAGACAATGTCAGGGTTCTTCGGATGAATGATGATCCGGCCGATCTGGAAGGACTTCTTGAGTCCTACGTTCGTCCAGCTCTTGCCGCCGTCGATGGACTTGTAGACGCCGTCGCCATAGGACACGGAGTTGCGCGGGTTGGCCTCGCCGCTGCCGACCCAGACAATGTTCGCGTTCGAGGGTGCGATGCACACATCGCCAACAGACACGGTATTTTCGTGCTCGAACTGGTGCTCGAAGGTAACGCCATTGTTGACGGTCTTGAGCAACCCGCCGGACGCGGTCGCGACATAGTAAATGCACGGATCAGCTTCGTAGACGGAGATGGCAACGATGCGGCCGCCCATCGACGCCGGACCGATGCAACGCCAGGTGAACGTTTTCACCCAGTCGGGACTGAGAGCACCGTCCGGAGCAGCAGGTTTGGCGGCAGCCGCGGTTGTCGTCTTTTTCAGGTCATCCAGTTTCTTGCTGAGCAGGTCGATCTGCTTCTGCAGATCTTCAATCTGCTTGTCCCGCGGCGGAGTCTGCGACAGCGCCAGGCCGCCGGAAACGACCAACGTTACGATTACCAATGACAACCGGAGGGAAGTGCATGGCCGCCCGCTCACAAGCAAACCTCTTTCCAGGAAAGAAGGACAAGGGAAGCAGCCTCGCTCGGGCTGGTGACAGCATGGCAAGCGAGGGAGGCGCTTTAACTTATTGGCGAGTGCGAAAGCCGGGCGTCCTGTCCGCGAGCCCGTTGAGGTGTCCAAACCTGGGCAGAAATTCAAGATAGCAGGCGCGGACAGAATTTCCCATGCATTTTCGCCAAAGCGCCGCAATTATTGCGGGGACGCATCCATGCATAAATGGATTGCATTTGCGCTGCGACACACACAACATCTGGGGGCAGCTTTGAGCCATGCCGTTGTGAAGGAATGTTCCTTATCGCAATTCCGTTGCTAGCATTGGGTTAGGATAGACTGCTCGTCTGTCAAACTGCATTAAAAAACAGGGCCATCCAGGACCACTCGTAGCCCTGTTGGCTTGAATACATAAACACAATGATTGCATGGGTTTGCGGAAATGAGAATTAGTACCGGGCCACCTATCTTTGAAGAACAGGGTGTCGCTCTGGGTCGCCCCGTGGATTGCGCGTTTGCAATCCCTGGCCAAACGGATTCGCGCTAGTCCGCACAAGCCAATCCGCCTTGACCATGCAAACCAACTTGCAAACCAATCCCCAGTTTCACAATCGTTGCGCGCCGCGAAGATTCTCATGAGAAAACGGGTCACTTCGGTCACTCGCCGGCTTTAATAAGAGGGAGGCCAACAGATCGCCCGGCAGGACAACAATATGTCCAGACGGCATGCGGGCATTGTGCTCGAGCAAGTGCAGCGCGTCCTGGACGCGCGCGCAGGGGAACAACTCGCGGACCGCGAGTTGTTGAGGCGCTTTGCTGCCGCGAAAGACGAGCAGGCTTTCGCCGTGCTCGTGAAGCGCCATGGCGCGATGGTACTCAACGTTTGCCGGCGCGCACTGCACAACGAGCATGATGCCGAGGATGCTTTTCAGGCGGCATTCCTTGTTCTGGCACGCCACGCGTCAGCGCGATTGTGGCACGATTCCGTCGGTCCCTGGCTGTATCGAGTCGCCTATCGGCTAGCGCTACGATTGAAGGCAGGGGTAGAACGTCACGCAAAGGCGCAGCGGACATCAGAAAAGGCTGCGCCTGCCGATCCCCTGGCCATCGCAAGTGGACGGGAACTATGCGCGGCCCTGGACGAGGAGCTCAGCCGGTTGCCGGAAAGACTGCGGGCGCCCCTCCTGTTGTGCTGTCTTGAAAGCTGCACGCGTGACGAGGCGGCGCAGCGACTCGGGCTTTCATTGTCGGTCGTCAAGCATCGCCTCGAAGACGGCCGAGCACTCTTGCGGCAACGGTTGTTGCGGCGCGGCTTCCCGCTCGCGGCGGTGCTCGGCGCAGGATTGTGGATCGAGCAGTTGGCGAACGCTGCGTTACCCGCGCGCCTTGTGCAATCCATCGTTGGCGCCGCGGGGCAGCTGGCATCAGGGCACCTGGCGGCAGTCAGCGTGCCGGCGCGTGCTCTCGCCTTGATGAAAGGGTTCTCGAAGTCTGCGAGCCCGGGACAATTCAAGGCCCTTCTGGTACTTGTGGTATCAATTTGTCTGGCGGGGACTGCAGGCCCATTGGCTCTTCGCCAAACGAAGTACGCCGAACCCGCTCAAGAGAAAGTTGCGGCAGAAAATGCGCCGCCAGGTAAGACGACCGTTCACGAGGCGGTCGTACCACCGCCTGCCGGATTCGATGCGCACGGCGACCCCCTGCCGGATGACGCGATCGCGCGGCTAGGTACGCTTCGCTTTCGCGACGCCGATGGAGTGAGCGACCTGGCCTTCACTCCGGACAGCAAGTTCCTGTATTCGGCCGGGACTAATGGCGCCCGTGTCTGGGATCCAACCACCGGGCAGCAACTTCGCAGGATCCCCGACAAACGGATTGGACCCGGCGCGCAAGCTTGCATCTCGCATGCCGCAGGAAGAATAGCCATTGGCGGCGGCCATGGCCCGTTGGGGGGCGTGGTAATCGAGATCGCCAGCGGGAAAGCAATTTGTTATTTTGGGAAAGCTAACAACATTTCTTATCCCGCCTCTTTTGCGCCCGACGGCAAATCGTTGGCCGTGACCTACATCGATGACGACACGATCGACGTTATTGATGTCGATAGCCGCGGAAAGGGTCGTTTGCTGCACCGCTTACAGAGTCGGGTGAATAGGCGAAACTACGTACTCTCTCAGCCGGTTGTCTTTGCCCCGGACGGGAAGTCCTTGATCTGTTCCGGTCCCAATGGGACGATCGAATTCGTGGATCTGGCCACGCAGAAGTCCATACGCAGCCTTCCGGGCAATCCTGGAGGGATTGCCTGCCTGGCATTGTCACCAAACGGACGGCAATTGGTGTTTTCAAGGACGATCAACCTTCGTCTTCCCGGAGGGCAAAGGTGCAACTTCGTGGACAATCACCCGCACCTCCTGGATCTGCAAACAGGCAAAGAGCTGCGCCGGATCATCATCCCCACGACAAAAACGACCTGGAAAGAAGACGGTCGCGCACTCGGACCGCATGTGTTGACCTTTAGTCCGGATGGCAAAACATTATTGACGGGGGGATTGCGCGGGGAGGTCCAGCTATTCGATCTGGCGACAGGCAAGGAAATAAGACGCTTGGCGGACCAGGGCTCGAGTGTCTCGGCCCTGGCCTATTCTCCTGACGGCAAAACGATCGCGATTGCAGATGCCGGCAAGTGCATTCGTGTCTGCGACGCCGCAACTGGTCACGATCTCGTCAAGCCTGCAGGGCATCACGATGAAATCTTGGCCGTGGCAGCCGCGCCGGATGGCCGCCGAATAATTACGGTAGGCAAGGATGGCGCGATATATACGTGGGACGGCATAACCGGTCGCGAAGTGCTGCGTTTGACAGCTGGTCCGAATATCCCCAAGGGGGTCGCATACGCCGCCGATGCCCAGGTTCTCGGGTGCATAAGCTCAGATGACCTGTTGCATTTCTGGAATTTGGAGAGCGGCCGCGAATTGTTCCTGCCGCGCGCTTGCAAGACGTCGCGGCCAAGACTGACCGTTTCTCCTAACGGGAAACGGATGACATACATCGACGCGGCCAAGATCGTACATGTGCTGGACGGCCCCACGGGCACGGAGCTTCTCCGCCTCTCTGGTCCCGAACGAGAGATCATGGCCTTCGCCTTCGCGCCTGATAGCCAAACGCTGCTGGCATGGAGCCAGGATCAAAACCTGTATCTTTGGGACACGACGACGGGCAAACGTCAACAGCGCCCTTGCCCCGGTCCATGCATGGAGGTGAGCTTTTCACCGGACGGCCGCTATCTCGCCATGGCGGACTCTGAGAACAGAATCTTCATCGTGGATGCGGCAAATGGCAAAGAGGTGCGTCATATTACCCGCCAGCGACCCGATTCTAACGGCGACATCTGGGGACTCGCCTTTTCACCCGACGGCAAGTCATTGGCATGGAGCAGCCCCGGGGATTCCACCATATTCATGGGCGAAGTCGCATCGGGCAAGCTTCGGCATCGCTTTGTCGGGCATCGCTGCGGAATCATGTCACTGGCGTTCACCGACGATGGCAAGAAGCTGGTATCCGGCAGCGACGACACCACGGCACTGGTTTGGGACCTCAGCGGCCGAAGCCGGGTAAATGCCGAACGGCGCTTCACGGCCTCGGAAATGGATTCGCTTTGGGCCGATCTCGCCGCTGACGATGCGGTCTGTGCCTACGCTGCGATCCGCGCCCTGGCCGCCGCTGCTGCGCAAAGTGTTCCTTACTTGCAACAGCATCTTTCTCCTGCCGCACCGGTCGATACGAGACGAATCGTGCAACTCATCCTTGACCTTGATGATAAGCAATTCGTCGTACGGCAAAATGCAACCTGGGAGTTGGAGGAACTTGGCGACAGCGCGCAACCCGCCATGCAGAAAGCGCTCGCCGGCAAGACTTCGCTGGAAGTAAATCAGCGACTCAACGAATTGCTGAACAGGTTACGAGATCCCTCTCGGGATCTTTTGCGCGCCCTACGAGCAATCGAGGCCCTGGAGCTGGCTGATACGATTGAAGGGCGCAAATTCCTGACCGTCCTGTCGCGGGGCGCAGCGGAAGCTCGCCTCACCCGAGACGCCAAGGAAGCTCTGGAACGCTTGAAGCGTAGAATCTTCAGGAGAGGAGAGTAGCAACGAGAAAACGCGAGCAGGAAGGCGACAATTCGGCCAATTCATCCGCCCCGGCCGAAGGAGAGGATTTGCCGCTTTTTTTCAGCTCATCGAGTCTTTTGCTGAGCAGGTCGATCTGCTTCTGCAGATCCTCGATCTGCTTGTCCCGCGGCGGAGTCTGCGCCAGCGCCAGGCCGCCGGAAACGACCAACATTACGATTACCAATGACAACCGGAGGGAAGTGCATGGCCGCCCGCTCACAAGCAAACCTCTTTCCAGGAAAGAAGGACAAGGGAAGCAGCCTCGCTCGGGGCTGGAGACCTACCAGCGCGCGGAAAGTCTCGCAGCAGCGGGGAAGCCGGCGGCCTTGATGGAGGTGCAAACACCCTTGCCCTACGTCATCACGGCGGCCGGCTATGT
>DASZFN010001042.1:0-7864 GCA_035939715.1 Gemmataceae bacterium
CTCCTGCCCTGCCTTCAACGAATTGGCGATTGGCTTCTCGCTCCAGATATGCTTGCCGGCCTCGATCGCTTGCCGATTGAGATGCTCATGCTCTTGCATGTCCGTCGTATTAACGAGCAAGTCAAACGCCGCCCCCGCCAACATGTCGTCGATATGCGGGTAGTGATGCGGGATGTGGAAGCGACCGGCCTGCCGTTTGGCGCGCTCGGGCTTGATGTCGCAGGCGCTGACGAGGGCAACGTAAGGGGAAGCCGCCAGGTGAGGCAGGTACACATTGGAGACGCTGCCGCAACCGATGACGCCGACGCGCGTGCGCTTGGTCTCGCCCTCCCTGGCGGCCTCGGCCGGTACGCTCCAGGATGACAGGGCCGCCGCGGCGGCCACGCCCAGGGTTTGTCGACCGAAGACGCGGCGATTGATTCTTGGGACTTTCATCGAATTTTCGCCTCCTGTACACGATGGGCTCTTGATCGCCTTTGTTCTTGTTACAGATATGGCTCAGGCCATCCGAGTAAACTGTCGGACTGTTTCCATCGACCCGCGTGGTGATCAGGCCGAAAACGCCAATCGTCATTCACTCTTTACCGGGGGTTCACACAAACCACTTAACGCGGCTGCACAATGAGCCTCCGAGAATGTTTTCCAAGGCAACGTCAACTTGCAGGAGGACTCCCCCATGCGACGCCGGGATGGATTCACCTTGATCGAGCTGCTGGTGGTTATCGCCATTATCGCCGTCCTGGTCGGGCTGCTGCTGCCCGCGGTGCAGAAAGTGCGCGAGGCCGCCAACCGCATGAGCTGCCAGAACAACCTCAAGCAAATCGTCCTCGCCAATCACAATCTTCATGATGCCGCGGGACGCCTGCCCGTCGGTTGCTACATGCCTTACGCGCATGATGGTTACCGTCCCACGCAGGACATTACTTATCCGTTCGGACCGAACTGGGCCGTCTACATTCTCCCCTACATCGAGCAGACGGCACTATATAGCTCAATCAACATCGGCAGCTATCCCGGCACGACCCTGCCGCTGAATTTGCACAACTTTGGAACCTATGATCGGAGCTGGCGCGCCCTCCGCGGCGCCGTGGTGAAGACCTACATCTGTCCTTCGGACCCCAATAGCCTGAACCCCTATGTGGATGCGACCGGCGTGGACGCGCCCCCCGAAGTCGGCTGGGCGCGCGGCAACTATGCCGGCACCGCCGGCTTCACCGACAGCGACCACACCACCGACGGGGCGCGCTGCCTCACGAACAATCCCTTTGACGGCAGCGGATCGGACGGCATCGTGCCCGGCAATCCGCTTAATCCGCCCCTCTCCAAGGGCCCCATTTTCTTCTTCAGCACCACGGGCAAGAACGGCACCAAGCTCGCCGATATCACCGACGGCCTCTCCAACACCATCATGTTCAACGAGGTCCGCGCCGGCATCGATCCCCTCGACTCACGCGGCGTCTGGGCCATGGGACACCCCGGCGCCAGTTTGACCGAGGCCGGCCGCAACTACAATCCCACGCCCAATAACCGGCTCGATAGTCCTGACGGCCAGACCTACGGCGACGAAATGCAAAATTGCTACAAGTTCTGGCATTACGGCATCGGCGCCAGCGACGGCATGGGCTGCTTCCCCAACACCGCGGGCGACCAGATGAACTCCGCCATGGCCCGCAGCTCGCACACGGGGGGCGTCAACTGCGGCTTCTCCGACGGCAGCGTCCGCTTCGTCAAGAACGAGATCGATCAGTACACCTGGTGCATTCTGCAATCCAAGAACGACAACCAGGTGATCGCGTCCGATTACTAAATCAGCATGCACAATCCTGCATACTAGCCCGAAGCGCCGATTAGATGCGACTCTTCTGTTTGTGCAATGCCACGGCCTTGTGCCGTGGTTAGTTACGTTGGTTTCTACCCCTGTGCCGTGGTACTTCACGTTCTTTTTCTGGGCAAGGTTTAGCAACCAAGGTGAGCGACCACGGCACGAGGCCGTGGCATTTGATACGCAAGGGCGCTGCGGTGCGTAGAAGCTAGCGTAAGGTACCACGGCACAAGGCCGTGGCATTTGGACAGCTATTTAACACAAGGGAGGACACCCATGCGCTCACACCGCCATCTTTTGCTCTACGCGCTGATCGCCCTGCTGTGCGCGGGCTGTGGCAACTCCGGCCTTATCAAAGCGAAGGGTCGGGTCATGAAGGGCGGCCAGCCTTATCTTGCCAATGACGGAGAAGGGCTGCGAATCTTTTTTGAACCGCTGGAGGTTCCGCAAGGCAACACCCATTACGACTCCTTCGCCGCCGAGTATCACGCCGAGGATGGCACGTTCCAGGTGCAGGGCAAAACCGGCCTGGGTTTGCCGCCGGGCAACTACCGGGTCAGCCTTCAGCTCATGAAGAACAAGGGAGACTTGTTCGGGGGCAAAGTGTCAGGCAAGAACTCACCCTTCACCTGTGAGGTGACCGGCAAGCAGGGCGAGGTCGTGATTAACCTGGACCAGGTCCAGGCCGCTTCTCCGCAGGCCGGCGCCAAAACCACGTTTCGCCGCAAAGGCTAAGCTTCACGTAATTTTCATTTGCCAGCGGACGGGATTATCATCTCTCCCTGCACCGCATCCAGGGCGAGCAACGCTTCCACCTCGCGCTGGACGAGCACGGCCGGGTCATGGATGTGTGCCGGAGTGGTCAGCGCAGGACCGGCGTCTCGCTGCAGGGCTGATTCTGCCCGCCACGCTAGAACCATTTCAGCAAATTTGCGAGGATACTCGTCAGCGCCTGAATGTCTGCGATGGACCGATCGGCTCCCGTCGCATTGCTGCTGCGCGTCGCCGCGCCGCCTTGAAATTCCTCAAGAACGGCCGGAAATTGTCGCCGCAGCAATTCCGTGGCCTCGCCAAGCCAGGCAGCGGCGGCCGGCTGAAGGTCCTGCCGAGGCGCTGACTCAGCCGACAACGTTAGCTGCGCCAGGAGCATTTGTCCGCGGGACAGCGTTTCTTCCAACGCAAAGCGTTGCGCTCGCCTTCTTTGCTCGCTTTGTTCTTTGCGATACAGACGATACGTTTGAAAACAGACTGCGCCGATCAAGAAGAGGATTATGAAGCCGCCGATCCAATATGGCAAGGAACGCCCTCCGCTAATCTGGAAAACAAGCACGGCAAGTCATGCTCGCGAAGACTCACCGGCAATGCCAATCCCGTCAGCGGCAGCGTCCTTGACTGCTTCCCAGGAGGCGATAGGCACGGGGCAGCTTTTCACGGGAAGCCGGAAAAGGAAGTCGAACGGCATGCAGCTTGTATGCCAGACAGCGTGCCGGCTCGTCCCGGCATGCAGCGGAATCCCCGGACCCAGCAATTTCCTGGCAAATTCTGAAATTAGATGGATATGTAGGTTCTTGGCGGCACTCATGGAAGTGATTCGCAAACGACCAGCGTGATTGTTCACCGACCACCGCTGCCCGCGGATCGTTGAAGCCCTTGCGAGTCCCTCCCTCACGGGTTATGGTGTAGGGCGCGCCCGATCAGGGGACGCCACTCTTCCGGAGGTGCCCGCATGAATCGCTTCATTCTCGCTCGGTTCGCCGGCGCGCTCGTCGCACTGGCATTAGGTCTATCTCTCACCGCCGCGAACGACAACGACAGGTTGACCGCCTTCGAGAATGGAGCCATTCCCTGAAGAATTCCGCAAGACGGCCAACACTCCCCCCACGAGGAAGCGAGCCGCCTTACAAAATCGACACGAGCCTGTGGAAGGGCAGATGTGCCTTTTTTTTGGTACTTGAAAAAACGTGGCCCACTGGCCCTGTACCCTCTCTCGCGTTCGTAACCAGGATCTTGCGAAGTGGTTACGGGATACCACCAACAGGGCCAGTATGGCCCTGTTAGTCCCACATGTTGGCCCTCTAGGCTATTTCATTTCACGTGCTTCGAGCCAAGGCGTTTGGCGTTCTTCGCCAGATCATGAATCGCCATGACGGCGTTGTGGTACGCCTCTGCTTCTTTGCCGCTAACCACAAGGACGTAGATCTTGAGCTTCGCGTCGTAATAGGCATGGGAAGAATCGCGGCCTGCGTACTCGGCCTCGATCTCCTGGATCGCACGAGCCATTTTTGGGTTCATCGGATTCATGGCGGTCCTTTCCAATAGAACTTCACCTGGTCCACTTGCCCTGGCATGGGCAGAGGCGCACTTGCCGGTAAATCTAAAAGGCGCCTGCTGATTACTTTAACCCAGCTTACAATGTAGGCATTGCGCAAAGTGCGAAAATGCGCAATGCTGTCACAAGCGCCCTGTGCCCATCTTGCCAGACACGCCATTTCGTTCGCTCAGCGCGCCTTGCTCAAGATGCTGGCCTGCCGTCAAAGCCAAGGAAAATCTGCTCCAGTCCATCTTTCTTAAGGTTGGTTGCGGCTGCGGACCGAAAGGAAAGAATAGGCGTTCCCTTTTCTCCGCGCCCCGAGTGTGGACGAGTCCGATACCGCTCAAACGGTGTCCTCACCGGCGCGAATGCATTTCCCTTACTGGTGCTCTTTCGTGGCGGGCAAGGCCACCTGCATGCGGTCTGTCCACCTGTCGAGTCCCATTGCTGGGCGTCGACGTGTGCGCCATCTCGCCGGTCTTGTGGAGTGATAGGCATGAAGCTGTTTTCCTTCCTTCGTTCGATTGGTAATCATCGGTCGAATCGCGCCCGGGCCAGTAAACGTGCATCCGCCAAGCTAGCGCTGGAAGGGCTGGAAGACCGCTTTTTGCCAAGCGCCAACGTCATCAGCGGCTATGTCTTCAACGACGCCAATAACGACGGCCTTTTCGAACCAGGCGAGTCTCCCCTTGCCAACAGCGCCATCCAGCTTCGCAACGCTGCCAACCTCGTTGTCGGCGCCACCGTGACCGATGCCAACGGCTTTTATCAATTCTCGATTGACAACACCATCAGCACCGCGCCCACGACGCTCTCACGCACGGCCAACCTTGCCAACACGGCCACCGACTGGACCAAAGCGGTGAATCTCCAGCAGTTTGACCCGACGCTGGGCACGTTGCTGTCGGTAGACATCATGAACGCCGGTTCATTCGTCAGCGACATCAAGGTCGAAAGCCTGGATAACGCTCCATCCACGATCACGGCAACCGATGCGGGGTCCTTAACGCTTTCAGGGCCCGGTCTTGCTTCGCTGCTGACGACCGACTCCACCAGCAAATCGTTTAGCGCCAGTGCCTTTGACGGGATCGTTGACTTCGCCGGCACCAGCGGCACCGACTTCGGCGCACAGACCGCGAACGGCGCCAACTCTTTCACGGTTACTTCGGCAGCAGACCTCGCCTCATTCACGGGCACGGGATCGCTCTCTTTCACCGAAGTAGCACACGCCACGTCGTCCGCTGCAGGCGCCGGCAATTTGATCTCACAGATCAGCACTACTGCCTCGGCCCAGGTCACCGTCGTGTACCACTACATTCCGAACAACTCTCTGAAACCGGGCAGCTATATCATTACGCAGACCAGTCAGCCGCCCAACTTGCTCGAAGGCCTGGAGTCATCCAGCGGCGTCGTCATAGCAAATAGCGTGGGCAGCGACAGCATTCCTGTCGCGCTGGGCAATGGCAGCAGCACCAATAACGACTTCGCCGAAATTTCGCCGGCAAGTCTTTCGGGCTACGTCTACTACGACGTCAACGACAACGGCGTCCGAGACGGTGGCGATCAACCAATTGCGGGAACGACTATTACCCTGACCGGCAGCAACGACCTGGGCACCCCCGTAAGCCTCACGACCACGACAGCGGCTGACGGCAGCTACCAATTCACTAACCTTAGGCCGGGCACTTACACGCTAACGGAGACCCAGCCCCCGAACTACCTCCAGGATAAGAATACGCTCGGCTCTCTAGGCGGTACACAAGGCAACGACCAGTTTAGCGGTATCGTCGTCGCTCCTGCCGCAGCGGGCAGCAACTATGATTTTGGGGAATTATTGCCCGCCAGCTTGTCCGGCTACGTCTACTCCGACGTCAACGACAACGGCTTGCGCGACAGCGGCGATCAACCCATTGCCGGCACAACCATCACCCTGACCGGCAGCAACGACCTGGGAACAGCCGTGAATCTCACCACCACCACAGCCGCTGACGGCAGCTACCAGTTCAGCAATCTGCGCCCAGGCACCTATACGCTGAGTGAAACCCAGCCGGCCGGCTACCTGCAGGGCAAGAACAATCTCGGCTCGCTCGGCGGCACCGCAGGTAACGATCAATTCTCGGGCATCATCGTGACGCCCGCAGCTACCGGCAGCAATTACAACTTCGGGGAAGTGCTGCCTGCCAGCTTGTCCGGCTACGTCTACTCCGATGTCAACGACAACGGGGTGCGCGACGGTGGCGATCAACCCATTGCCGGTACAACCATCACCCTGACCGGCAGCAACGACCTGGGCACCCCCGTAAACCTCACGACCACGACAGCGGCCGACGGCAGCTACCAATTCACTAACCTGAGGCCGGGCACTTACACGCTAGCGGAGACCCAACCGACCGGCTACCTGCAGGGCGTGAACAATCTCGGCTCGCTTGGCGGCACCGCAGGGAATGACCTATTCTCAGGCATTATCGCGGCACCCGCGGCTACCGGCAGCAACTACAACTTCGGGGAAGTGCTGCCGGCCAGCTTGTCCGGCTACGTCTACTCTGATGCCAACGACAATGGCTTGCGCGACAGCGGCGATCAACCCATTGCCGGTACAACCATTACCCTGACCGGCAGCAACGACCTGGGCACCCCCGTAAACCTCACGACCACGACAGGGGCCGACGGCAGCTACCAATTCACTAACCTGAGGCCGGGCACTTACACGCTAACGGAGACCCAGCCGGCCGGCTACCTGCAGGGCGTGAACAATCTCGGCTCGCTTGGCGGCGCTGCAGGTAATGACCTATTCTCAGGCATCATCGCGACACCCGCGGCTGCCGGCAGCAACTACAACTTCGGGGAAGTGCTGCCGGCCAGCTTGTCCGGCTACGTCTACTCCGACCCCAACGACAACGGCTTGCGCGACAGCGGCGATCAACCCATTGCCGGTACCACCATCACCCTGACCGGCAGCAACGATTTGGGCTCCCCCGTAAACCTCACGACCACGACAGGGGCCGACGGCAGCTACCAATTCACTAACCTGAGGCCGGGCACTTACACTCTAACGGAGACCCAGCCGGCCGGCTACCTGCAGGGCAAGAATAATCTCGGCGCGCTTGGCGGCACCGCAGGTAACGATCAATTCTCGGGCATCATCGTGACGCCAGCGGCTGCCGGCAGCAACTACAACTTCGGGGAAGTGCTGCCGGCCAGCTTGTCCGGCTACGTCTACTCCGACCTCAACGACAACGGCTTGCGCGACAGCGGCGATCAACCCATTGCCGGTACCACCATCACCCTGACCGGCAGCAACGACCTAGGCGCCCCCGTAAACCTCACGACCATGACAGCGGCCGACGGCAGCTACCAATTCAGTAACCTGAGGCCGGGCACTTACACGCTAACGGAGACTCAGCCGGCCGGTTACCTGCAGGGCAAGAACAATCTCGGCTCGCTCGGCGGCGCCGCAGGGAATGACCTATTCTCAGGCATCATCGCGATAGCCGCGGCTACCGGCAGCAACTACAACTTCGGGGAAGTGCTGCCGGCCAGCTTGTCCGGCTACGTCTACTCCGACGTCAACGACAACGGCTTGCGCGACGGCGGCGATCAGCCCATTGCCGGTACAACCATCACCCTGACCGGCAGCAACGACCTGGGCATCCCCGTAAACCTCACGACCACGACAGCGGCCGACGGCAGCTACCAATTCAGTAACCTGAGGCCGGGCACTTACACGCTAA
>DASZFN010001043.1:0-3605 GCA_035939715.1 Gemmataceae bacterium
GTTGCCCATTTCCGGTTTGTTTTCATCCGGCGTATTCTCGCCGAACATCCCAACATCCAGGATCATATCCTTGATTGACTGGGCAACACGACTCATGGACAACTCCGTCCCGTCGCGGAGCGAGAGCAGAAATCCAGCACCATACACAAGGCAGGCAATACTTAACGCCAAAACTGCCATCCAGAACGCGATCTTGATAACTGCGAGCGTAATCACCAGGCTACGGATGTCCAGCCATGCGCCGTCCACCGTGAGGCCGAGGCGCACGCCGGACTGCGTGGCGACGAGAAGAATGAGGCCGGATCCGGCCAACATGACGAAACTGACCAGCAGCATCCACAGGCCGCGCATGATCGCGTCTCCTTCCTCAAATGGAAGCGAGCCAGAGCCGCCCTTATTTCACCGTTTCTACGCTCGCGAAGCAAGGAAATGTTCAGAACAAGGCCGGGACAAGATGAGTCAGGCGGGTGTTATGGGGATTTGGCGCCGGGCGATTTTAACGCTTCCGTGGCATGTCAGCGCCCACGGCGGCCATGGCGTGCATGGTGCTGCGCGCCTGACGGTCTTTTCCCGGTCCCATGAAATAGCGGCCGGTTTGACGATCATGGCAGACCAGGAAATCGCAGCTCCCGCAGCGATATTCGGTGACGCCGTTGCGGTCCGACTTGTACACGCGGTTGGCGCCGAGGCACCAGGGGCATCCTTGATGCTGCTCCGCATACCAGCGAACGGCTTCGTAAAACCAATTCTCAGCGTTGTAAGCAGGTTGACACATGGGAGTCCTTTCGGCCAAAAGCGGGCGAATCCCACGGCGACAGTCAGAAAAAATCTAGCATATTTTTCCCCGTAAAGTCCTGCCGCGTTGAATTTTTATGCTTTCGCGTTACCTTGAATTCAGGCCATAAGCCATGCATTGGGAAGCGATGTACACTCATGCGCTGGAACATTCGTAACCAGCTTCTTGTTCCCTTACTGCTGCTGTGGTTAGGCATCGCCGGCATCAGCGGCTGGACCGCCAGGGCCTCGGCCAATCGGGCCTGGCAGCAGATTGAAACCCAGGTCCGCAATGTCGCCCGGACGTTATGCGAAGGCAGTTATCCTTTGAAGGAAAGGGTGCTGGAAGACGCGAAAGGACTCTCCGGCGCTGACTATCTTCTGGTGGCCCGCGACGGCCGGCACACGACGACACTGGCAGTCATGCCGTCGACGCTGCCGGCCGCCGATGCAGTCGCCGGGGGCTGGGAAGATTTGCACCTCGGCCAGCGGCTGCCGGTCGCGGGTCAAGACTATTTTTGTTGCGGCGTGCATCTGGCGCCGCCGCGGACCGAAGCCCAGGGGACCCTATACATCCTTTACCCCCAGGCCTTGTGGCGCGACGCACTTTGGGACGCGATTCGCCCTTCCCTCATGCTCGGTGGTTTGGTGGGCTTGGCGGCGGTCGCTTCGGCGTTTGGCGTAGCGCATCGGCTGAGCAAGCGCCTGCGCGAGCTGGGCCGGCGCACGCGCCAGATTGCCTCCGGCGACTTCAGCCCCATGCCTCTGTCCGGGCGCAACGACGAACTCCGCGACCTGGGCCAGGCCGTGAATGACATGGCCCAACGGTTGGCGCAACTTCAGGAAGCGGTGCAAAAAGATGAACGGCTTCGGCTCCTGGGCCAACTGAGCGCGGGTTTGGCTCATCAGCTTCGCAACGGCGTCACCGGCGCTATCCTGGCGGTCCAGTTGCACGCCCGGGCATGCAAGGGCGGCACGGATCCTGAAGCCCTCGATGTGGCGTTACGGCAACTGGCCTTGCTTGAGTCGAACCTAAAACGCTTTCTCGATTTGGGACGAGAAGCGAACCCGTGCCGGGAAGAATGCGCAGTCGTGAAGCTGGTGGACGAGGCGCTCGCCCTGCTGCGGCCGCAGTGCCGTCACGCGCACGTCACGTTGCTCTGGCAGCCGCCGGGGCAGAGCCCCATGGTCGCCGGCGACAGCGGACAATTGGGCCATCTGTTTCTGAACCTGATCGGTAACGCCGTGGAGGCGGCCGGCCCAGGCGGTTCAGTGGAAGTGACCATGCCGGACGAATGCGAAGGGCGCAATGGCGCAGGCAAGCGGTGCGCCATCGAGATAAGCGATTCCGGACCGGGGCCGCCGGCTGAGATTGCGCCGCGCCTTTTTGAGCCGTTCGTGACCAGCAAAGAGGGCGGAGTCGGATTAGGTCTGGCCGTGGCCCGGCGCGTGGCGGAAGCCCACGGCGGCTGCCTTGTCTGGCGGCGCGAAGCAGAGCGCACCTGCTTTCGTATTGAATTGCCGGTAGATTCCAGGGAGCTGACGGCGTGAGCCACATTCTCTTGATTGACGATGAAGAAGCCGTCTGCTGGGCGCTAAAGCGCGCTTTGACCAGCGAAGGCCATGCTGTCGCTGTCGCTTCGTCTGCGGAAGAGGGTTTAACCCTGGCCGGCCGGCAGCGTCCCGACGCCATCATCCTGGACGTGCGCCTCCCCGGCATGGACGGCTTGACGGCGTTGGCCAAACTGCGACAGGTGACGCAGGACGCGCCCATCATCGTCGTCACCGCATTCGGTAACCTCGACACGGCGGTCCGGGCCGTGGAAGGGGGCGCTTTTGATTACCTGGCGAAACCATTCGACCTGGACCAGGCCCTGGACGCCGTGGCCCGGGCCCTGCAGCGTGCGAACGGGCCAAGCGCCGCCAGTGCGGCTCTGAACGAGTCCTCCGTTAGTCCCGAGGAGATTGTCGGCCACAGCCTGGCCCTGCAGGTAGTATTCAAACGGATTGCCCTGGTGGCGCCGCGCGACGCCTGTGTGCTGATCACGGGCGAGAGCGGCACGGGCAAGGAGCTGGTGGCGCGGGCCATCCACCGGCACAGTCCGCGCAAGGACAAACCCTTTTTACCGGTGCATGTCGCCGCGCTTAATCCGAGCCTGGTGGAAAGCGAGCTATTTGGACATGTGAAGGGCGCCTTCACCGGAGCGACGCAGTCGCGGCCCGGCTTGTTGGCCCTGGCGGACGGCGGCACCGTATTTCTCGATGAGCTAGGCGACATTCCCTTGCCGGTTCAGGTCAAGCTGCTGCGCGTGCTGGAACACAACGAGGTATTGCCGGTAGGCGGCAACCAACCGGACCGCCTTAACATCCGCATTCTTTCCGCCACGCACCAGGATTTGCCGCGCCTGGTCGCCGCCAAGCATTTCCGTCACGACCTGTTTTTTCGTCTGAATGTGTTTCAAATTCACCTGCCGCCTCTGCGGGAGCGCCGCGACGACATCGCGCTTCTGGCCGAACATTTCTTACGGCGCTTCGAGCCCCGCGCCCTGCCTCTGCTGCCGGATACCCTTCGCTTCCTGACGAACTTGCCCTGGCCGGGGAACGTCCGCGAGTTGCGCAATGCCCTGGAACATGCCGCCATCCTGGCCCGCGGCGGTCCCTTGCTGCCGGAGCATTTTCCCTTGATGGGCAGCGGCGCCCCAGCCGATCCGGCGGCGCAGTTGGCCGATTCAGTGCGTCTCTGGCTGGCCGAGCGCATCAAGCAATGCCGGCCCGACCCGCCGGCCGATCTGTATGCGGAATTGCTTCGCCAGGTAGAGCCGGCCCTTCTC
>DASZFN010001044.1:0-3267 GCA_035939715.1 Gemmataceae bacterium
CGTAATGGAGCAAGCTTGCGAGCAGCGGATCGTTCGCCGGCGCCGCTGTCTTTGCATCGATGCTGCCGGGGTCGGAACTTCGAAACAACCACCAGCTGAAAACAGTCAGCAGCAAGGCGGCCGCCAGGCCCGCGAGCCAGCGGCGTTTCTCCCATCTCGGCGCTGACGGGGCGCCAGGCAGGGCGGGGGCAGCAATGGTCCCCGCAAACGCCGCTGCTTCGGGCACGGTCTGTTCCGCTTCTTGCTTTTTCTTGTGGCTGGCTACGAGTTTTCTCACGAAGCGCGACCTGGTGCGTGACATCGGAACGGGCAGAAAGGGAATATGGCGCTCGAGCTGAACCAGATGTCCTTGCCAATCGCGGCACGAGCCGCAGGACGCCAGATGCGCGCGCAGGTCGGCGGGAACCTGGGCGGGATCTTCAATGCTCATCAGCCGGCGTTGGGCAATATCACAATTCATACTTGTTCCCGATCCATCTGCGGGGCCAGCAAGGTCATCAGTTTTTGCCTGGCTTTGAAGACACGCCAGCGCGCTGTCTCTTCCTTGATGCCGAGCACTTCCGCGATGGCGTGGAAGGACAGTCCCTCTTCCGCGCGCAGCAAGAGGGCGGCCCGATAATCCGCAGGCAGGCGGCCGACGGCACGAGCCAGCAACTGCATGGTTTCCCTGGTCAGCACCTGATCCACCGGGCTCTCTTGCGGCGGGGGCTGGTGTTGCAGGAAGGCCTGGCGGGCGCGTTCTTCTCCGCGCCATTGATTGACAAAGGCGTTGTAGCCAATGCGGAACAGCCAGGCGTGAAAGTTGCTGCCGCTGCGGAAGCGGGCCAGATTGGCGAACGCCTTCAGAAAGGTTTCCTGGGCGAGGTCCTCGGCGGTATGGCGGTGATGCGTCAGGTGGAAAAGCCAGCGGTAGAGCCGGTCCCAGTAGCGCTCGACCAGCACCGTGAACGCTTGCCGGTCGCCTTGCTGGGCGCTATGGATGAGGAGGTGCTCCTCGTTGCCAGGGCCGTCAAAGTCATCAAGGTCCGCCAATTTACTCCACCTTGTCTGGTAGGCCAGGGTGCTGGTACACCCACCAGAGAGTGCATAAGAGCCGTGCATGATGATTGTAACGTCCCTTCTGCCAGGCTTCCAGAAAATCCTGCCATTCCTTGCAGGCAAGGCGCGGCGCTTCCTTGCATCACTACTAGAACCGTCAATAAACGCTTTTGTTGGCGCCCGCTCGATAAGAAGAACGACAACTGACTCCTGGTTCCCAGGCTCTGCCTCCCGAGGCGGAGCCTGGGAACGAGGTGTGCGGTTGACTCAAGATGCGGCGCGCTGTCGCTGGGAATGCAAGGCCTGGCGCACGCCTTCAAGCAGCGCGAGATTGGTCTGCTGATTGCAGTGTGTCGCCCGCTGGGGATCAATCGCGAGGGATGGATGCTCCGTCAGATGCATGAGATGACGCAGCCAGCCGTGGAGCCGCACGGGCGACCAGTCGCCGACAATGTCCATTCCAGCCAGCCGTCCGCGGCTGGCCTCCAGAAACACCCGCAGCAGCACCAGGATTTCTGGCAGGGTCAGATGTCCAGAATCCCAGTTGACGACCGCTTCGTCGGCTGTCATGACGTCCTTGTCCAGGGAGATGTAAAGCGGCCGCGCCCCGAGCTCGGCGCGGAATGGCTGAAGCACTTGTTCTGCGCGCCGCTCCGTCAGCGGCACGGCCGGGGCGGTCCGAAGCGGGTCATTCGGCACGGTAGACCACTGTTTGCGATCGAACCGGCGCAGCCCCGGCAGCACGGTGATCTTGCCGGAGCCCAAGAGCTTCCAGGGCGCCATCCACTGGTAATAGTTGTCGAAGTCAACGTCCCCCCCGGCGTGAAAGATGCGGCCCAGCAGCGGCAAGCGGGCGGCATGATAGACCCAGCTGCCGCAGTGCATGAACGGCACGCCGCGCATCCAGTCGGGATGATTGTCGATGACCAGCAGATTAAACGGTTCTTGCAGGCGGTAGATAAGCGCCAGGCTGACGTGATGGAAATCGCCGGAACCGAGAAAGGTAAGGGACGGCCCCTGGTCGTTCAATGCGGCCAGCTCGTTGTCAAAGCGCCGGAAACGAGCAAAGCTGCAGGCCATGCGGATGCGCGGGCCCCAATGCTGCGCGGGTTGAATGGATGCTTGTCCGCCAATGGCGGATTGCGCGGCGACACTGCCGTCCAGATCAAGAATGCGCACGTGCATGGCGGCCTCCCTGCCAGATGCCTTTCCCTCGTGAAGCCGCATTTTACCGCTCCCGCCGCCATGCAGAAAGAGGAACGCGACCGCAACGCCAAGAATGGCTATTGTTGCTTGCGAGATACCCGCGCGGCTCGCTAGAATGTCCCCAAGGTAACTCGCGTCGCCAAAGCACTTTACCTTCAATGGGATGATCCCATGCCGCTGACCACGCTTAGCTGCCCAGGGTGCAAGATCAATCTTCGACCCAACAAACCGGTGCCGCCGGGCAAGAAGGTGAAGTGCCCGAAATGCGCGACAATATTTGTGACCGGCAACGGCACGCCCGATCCCGCCAGCGGCATTCAGACCAAACCCCGGCCACAAGCGCCGCCTCCGCTCAAGCAAGAGGAAGAAGACCAGGGCTGGGAAATTGTCGATGAGGAGCCCGGCAAGGTCATTGAAGCCTTCAAGGTGGTTGACCCGGTGGAGAAGGCTCCGCAAATTGATTACGAGAATCAGCCGAAAGCCAAGGACAAGGCAAAACCAAAGCCGGCCGCGAAACCCGTGCCGCGTCATAAAGACCGGTACGAGGACGAGGATGAGGAAGACGAAGACGACTACCGGGATGACGAAGACCAGGATGAGGAAGATGAAGACGAGGTGGATGAGGAGGAAGACGAAGAGGACGAACGGCCGCGGCCTAAGGCCAGACGGAAGACGCGGAATGACAGCAGCAAGGTCCTGCTGATTGTGCTGCTGCTGGTCGGCGGCGGTTTTGTGTTGCTGGCCGGGGCCGGCGGCGCCGGCTATTACTGGTACGTCAACCGGCACAAGAACAGCGGCACGGGCAATGAAGATCCGCTTGCCTACCTGCCGAGCGATGCCAACACGATCGTGGGCTTCGACATGGGCGCCCTGCTGTCCCAGCCGGCCATTGCCTCTCAGATCCAGCAGGCCATGCGTCGCAATAACAGCAATTTTCTAAGCGATTGCAAGCGCAATACGGGACTTGAATTCAACGAGCTGTTCGATCACGTCGTCATTGCCGCCAGGGCCAGCCCGCAACAG
>DASZFN010001045.1:0-14299 GCA_035939715.1 Gemmataceae bacterium
ACGACGCTGACGCCGCAGAACGTCAATGCCTCGAGCTTCGGGAAGCTCTTCAGCTACACGGTCGACGGCTTTGTCTATGCCCAGCCCTTGGAGGTGAGCCAGCTGCGCATGGGCGACGGCCAGCTCCACAACGTCCTGTTCGTGGCCACCGAGAACGACAGCGTCTACGCCCTCGACGCCAACGACCCGACCGCGGGCCCGCGGCACAACGGCGTGCTCTGGCAAGACAGCTTCATCGACCCGGCGCACGGCGTCACGCCCGTCCCCTTCCAGGACGTCGAGACCGGCGACATCCGGCCGGTCCTCGGCATCACCGGCACGCCCGTCATCGACCGGTCCACGGACACGCTCTACGTCGTCACCAGGGTGAAGGAGCAGCCGCAGGGCGGCGGCGGGCCGCACTACATCACGCAATTCCACGCCCTGAACCTCACCAACGGACGGGAGAAGAACGGAGGCCCGGTTACGGTCGGCGACACGACACTCAACGCCGACGGCAGCTTCACCAACAAAACCCCGATCTCTGTCCCCGGCACCGGCGCCGGATCGGCCAACGGCGTGGTCGCGTTCAACGCGCTGCGGGAGAACAACCGGGCCGGCCTGGTGCTGGACATGAATGTGCCGGGGCACCCCGACGGCGTCGTCTTCGCGGGCTTTGGCTCGCAGAGCGACTTCGACTCGTACCACGGCTGGATCGTCGGCTTCGACGCGAAGACGCTGAAGATCGTCACGCTCTTCAACACCGACCCGAACGGGGGCTTTGGGGCGGTCTGGCAGGCTGGAGCGGCTCCCGCGGTCGCGTCCAACGGCGACCTGATCTTTGCGACCGGCAACGGCACGTTCGACGCCTTCACGACGACGACCCCACCCGGCCCGGCCGCACAGGGCGAGGCCGGCTTCGGCCTCGGTTACGCCGACATCGGCCAGAGCGTGGGCGTCACCTTCGGCGCCGCCATCCCGAGCACCGGCGTCAGCTCGACGGGACTGTTCCACGGCGGCGTCTACCCCACCGAGAAGCCGGTCGCGCCTGACGTCTTCCAGCCGCTGAAGGGGACCGGCATCGACTTCACGACGGGGTCCGAGGACCCCAACGGACCACACACCTTCCAGGCAACCCTCTCGTATCACGGCACCACGCTCTCCGAGACGATCACCGACCAGACCACCGGCGCCTCCTTTAGCCGCGACTACGCGAACGTGGACCTCCCCACCAGCGTCGGCGGCGGCACCGCCTTCGTCGGCTTCGGCGCCGGCACCGACGGCCGGGTCGCAACGATTGCCCTCGACAGCTGGACCTACTCCAGCGGCGGCCAGACCCTCATCGACCACGCCGGCGGCTTCGCCAGCAACGGCGACCTGACGGCCACCGGGATCACGACGTTCAACGGCGCCGCGGCCGACCTGACGAACCTGGCCATCGGCAACGGGGGGGGCCAGCAGGCGGGCAACCTCTTCGCCAACGCGCGCGTGAACATCCAGGACTTCTCGACGACGTTCACCTTCCAGATGCAGCCGGACACGGGCTCGGACCCTTCGCCGCTGGGCGACGGCCTGACCTTCATCATCCAGAACGACACCGGCCACCGGCCCGGCCCGGACTTCGGCGAGTCGGTCCTCCGGGTCAGCCCGACCCCCGGGACGATGACGGTCGTCGATTCCTTCACCCCCTTCGACTTCAAGAACCGGGACAACCTCGACCTGGACACGGGCTCGGGCTCTGTGACGCTGCTGCCCGACTTCCCGGGTACGGCGCACCCGCACGAAGCGGTCACGGCCGACAAGTCGGGGAGGCTCTACCTGGTCGACGTGGACAACATGGGCGGGTTCAACCCCGGCGGACCGGACCGCGTCCTCCAGGAGTTCATAGCCAACCCCCACGGCCTCATTTATAGCTCGCCGGTCTTCTTCGACGGCAAGATCTATATTCAAGGCGCGGGCGACGTGATCAAGGCCTTCGCCCTGAAGCTCGACCCGGCTACGAATACGATGCTGCTGGACGAGACGCCGGTCAGCCAGGGCACGATGGTCTCCGGTTTCCCCGGGGAGGTACAGAGCATCTCGGCCGACGGCACGAGCAACGGCATCGTCTGGTCGCCGCAGGTGGATGCCTTCGCCTCGGGCGGCCCGGCGATCCTCCGCGCCTACGACGCCAACGACCTGTCGACGCCGCTTTATAGCAGCAACCAGGCGGGGCCGCGCGACACGGCCGGCGGCGGCGTCAAGTTTACCACGCCGACGATCGCCAATGGCATGGTCTACCTCGGCACGCAATTCGAGGTTGACGTCTACGGCCTCCTGTCGCAGTCGCCGGGCCAGGCCCAGCAGGGGAACGTTCTGCAGACCAACCTGGTGTCCGACCTTCCCGGGGTGGCCGCCGTCACGGACCCCCATCTGGTAAACCCCTGGGGCATTTCCGAGAGCGCCACCAGCCCGTTCTGGATCTCCGACAACAACGCCGGAGTATCCACCCTCTACAACACGCCGGGCCAGAACGGCGCCCCGATCGCCATCAATCCGCTGGTGGTGAGCATCCCGACGCCTCCCAACCCCCTGGACCCCGTCGGGGCTCCCACCGGCACCGTCTTTGACACCAGCACAGGGGGCTTCCAGGTCAGTGGCTTCTCCAAGACCGGGGCTGCGGCGTCGGCCTCGGCGGTTTTCCTGTTCGCCACCGAGGACGGCACCATCGTCGGCTGGAACCCCTGGGTCAATCCCAAGGGGTTTGCTCCGGCCAAGGCCGGCACCTACGGCATCATCGCCGTCAACAATTCCGGGAATAACTTCATCAATCCCAACCCCCTCAAGCAAACCGGGGCCGTCTACAAGGGGATGAGCATCGCCACGAGCGCCAGCCCGATCTTTGCGGGCGATGCCAATAGCACGAGCGTGATCTACGCCGCCAACTTCCGCTCTGGCAAGATCCAGGTCTACGACGCGAACTTCAAGGCCGTTACCCTGCCCGCCGGCGCGTTTACCGATGCGATGCTGCCGGACGGTTTCGCCCCCTTTGACGTCCAGCTTCTGAACGGCAAGGTCTACGTCACCTATGCCAAGCAGAACGCTGCCAAGCACGACGACGTGGCCGGCCAGGGCAACGGTTTCGTGGACGTCTTTAACCTCGACGGCACGCTAGGATTGGCCGGTGGCAAGGTGCGCCTGATCACACGCGGCCAGCTCAATTCGCCCTGGGGCCTGGCGATTGCGCCTGTTGGTTTCGCCGCGATCCGTGCCCCGCACAACGACCCCGTGCTGCTCGTGGGCAATTTCGGCGACGGCCTCATCCATGCCTACGACGCCTTTACCGGCCAGTTCCTGACGCAGTTGAAGGATCCCGATGGCGAGCCAATTCAGATCAATAAACTGTGGACGTTGAAGGTCGGCAATGGCGGCGCCGGCGGCGACGCCAACACCGTCTATTTCACCGCCGGCATCTTCAACGAGACGCACGGCTTGTTCGGCTCGCTGACGACGGCCGCCCCCGGCTCGCCGGAGGGCCCGGCGGAGGCGCAGATGATTCAGGCCGACCTGGACGTCACCCAGCTTGACTTGCAGGCCGTCCTCAACGACATTTCCAGCGGAGCGTCCGCGGCCATGCTCCAGCAGGACATCCAGGCCCTCAATGCTGCGCTGGCCCAACTGGGACAGGACGAGACTCGCTTCGCGGCCGATACCCAGGACGACCATTCCCCCGCCGCCGCTCTCCGTGCGGCCACACAGCGGCGGGCCATGGTCAAGGCGCTACAGGCAGAGAGCCGGTCCCTCGCCTCCGCTCACCATGCAGCCGTACAAGGGTTCGACCTGAGCACTCTGGATAAGGTCTTCGCCGGGCTGGGCAAGCTACTGTAGAGAGCGCGTGCTAACCGCAGCACCGGCCAGCAAAGTACACTTCCCCTCCCGCTCGTTCCCAAACCGCCGTTTGGGAACGAGGGCGGGCGTGTTTGTGCAGCGGGACAGTCAGTCGGCTCGACCTGAAGAACGCTGGCGAAGCTGACGGCGACCGCAAGGTGGAGACAGTGCCGCTCAAGGAATTACAGCCGCTGACCGGCTACGGAAAGTTCAAGTGGCAGCGCTTGACGCTTGGTGGGTACTCGATGACAAAGCGATTCTGGACCTGCGCCCTCATGACGCTTCTCAGTGCCGGCGTAAGCGCTGGCTTTTCCCTGGAAGGTCTAGTCGGCCCCGGCGGCGGCGACAGCTTCGCCCGTTATGCAGCTTCGCGAAGTGTCGCCTTGTTGCTGACGGTCCTGATCGCGATCTGCCTTCGTTCCCGCACGGCGACCGGGTTCCTGGGAATCGCCATGACGGTAGTGCAAGCGTTTGACGGCGTCATCGGCGCGCTCGCCCACGATCCTTTGAAGACCTACGGACCGTTCGTCTTTGCTGTCCTCAACGCACTCGTGGTGGGCTGGCTCCTGCGAGGGCAGGAGAGTCATCCAAACAAGCCCGTGACAAGCTAGCCAATTGGCTTTTCAGCCACTTGGAATAATGCCCCAAGACCGGCTGCAACTGGAGTTCCAGAGCGGTGACCGCGTCTTGACAAGCGGTCAAGTCGCCGGCGCGACTGTGCTGGTCCAGGCGGACAATGGTTGCGGATGCGCGCGGGCAGTCGAAGTAGCTGAGCATGCCCTTCAGCGTATGCGCGGTGCCTGCCAGACGCTCCCTATCCGCGCGTGCCAGGGCGTCACGAAGGTCTTGTAAGTGCCGGGGAGCAGTATCGAGGAATATCTCCACCAGTTCGCGCAGCAGCACCGCATCCCCGTCTACGCGCGCCAGCGTAGCGTGCAGGTCGAAGGGTTCGGCCGCCGCGCCGCGCGGCGCAGCAGCCTCCAGCGGGCTTGCCACGACCGCGGGGACATGTGCCGCGATGGCTTGCATGAGCACGTCGACCTGAATCGGCTTGGAGACATAGTCGTCCATGCCCGCTTCCAGACAGCGCTCGCGGTCGCCCTTCATGGCGTGAGCGGTCATGGCGATGATCGGGATATGCTCTCCCGTCGCCTGCTCGCGGCGGCGAATGAGCGCGGTCGCTTCCAGACCGCCCATGAGCGGCATTTGCAAATCCATGAGCACGGCATCGAACGGCTCGGCCGCCAGCGCCTCACAGGCCAATTTACCGTTACCTGCCACCCTGACGCGGTGGCCGCGCTTTTCCAGGAGACGCACGACCAGTTTCTGGTTGACGGGATTGTCCTCGGCCAAGAGCACGTTCAGCGACCGGGCGATGGCAGGAGCCGTTACGCGTCCGGCGGCCTCGCCTCGGCTGCGGTCGCCGGCCGGCGATAGGGTCCGGGTCAGGCTGGCGGGCGTTTTTGCCGCCACAGCGAAGTCCAGCGTGAAATGGAAGGTGGTGCCCCGTCCGACCTCGCTATCGATCCAGATGCGGCCGCCCATGATTTCCACGAGGCGGGCGGTGATGGCCAGGCCCAGGCCGGTGCCGCCGTACTTGCGCGTGGTGGAGCCGTCTGCTTGCTCGAAGGCGTTGAAGATGACCTGTTGCTTTTCCAGCGGGATGCCGATGCCGGTATCGGCGACCGCAAAGTGCAGCGTGGCCCGGTCCTCGGCCAGCGCTTGCGCCTCAATGGCGACACGGACTTCACCCTGCTCGGTGAACTTGATGGCGTTGCCGACCAGGTTGAGCATGATCTGCACAAGCCGTACCGGATCGCCGATGAGACCGTCTGGGACTTCGTTGGCGATGTGGCAATGGAAATCGAGCCCCTTCTCCAGGGCGCGCAGGGCGAGCGGCTTCAAGGCGTCGCCAAGCAGGTGGCGCAGGGACAGGGTAGTGGTTTCCAGACCAAGCTTGCCGGCCTCGATCTTGGAGAAATCCAGGATATCGTTGATGATCGTCAAGAGCGAGGCAGCCGAGGCGCGAACGGTCTCCAGGTAATCGCGCTGTTCGGCGGTCAGGTCGGTGCCGAGCGCGAGTTCGGTCATGCCGATGACGCCGTTCATGGGCGTGCGGATTTCGTGGCTCATGTTGGCCAGGAACTGGCTCTTGGCGCGGTTGGCGGCCTCGGCGGCCTCCTTAGCCTTGTGCAGCTCGACCTCGGCCTGCTTGCGCTCGGCGACTTCATGGGCCAGCGTGGTCTCGGTACGGCGGCGCTCCTGGATCTCCTTCTCCAGCTCGCGTGTGCGCCGCCGCGCCGTCTGGGCCAGGAAGACGGCGAGCACGAGCATGGCGGTCATGAGGAAGCCCACGCCGAGCGCGATCTTGGACAGGGGCAGCTGCTGCTTGGCCATCACCTGCGGCGAGGGCCAGACGCGCAAGTCCCACGGCATGCCGAAAAACTCGAAGCGATGGGCGCGGCTCCACTCTCGCTCATGCTCCCGGTCGCCGGCGTGGCGGCTGAAGAGGCGCTGCTCGCCGTCGTTGAGAGTGATCGCGTAACCCGGCGCGACGCTGGCATTGAGGATGTAATCGAGTTGGTTCTGCAGATCATAGAGTGCTACCAGGCCGCCCTGGGACTTGCCTCCCTGGCGAATCGGCACGAACATCACGAGCGTGTGCACGCGACCTTTCCAACCCAGGGGAGCGCGCACCACGGCGGCATCCTGGCAGGTGAGCAGTTGCCGGAAGAACTGCCGTTGCGCGTCTGCCTCGCCGAAGTTGGCGCGGGCCAGGTTGTCGCGCTCGTGTTTTACGCCTGTCCAGTGCTCGGCGCCCGCGGCATCGACCCAGAGCAGCGCCAGGCAGCCGATGTGCTCGTTGATATAGATGCCGGCCTCCGACGCCAGGACCTGGTTGGACGGTTTTCCGGAGGCGCTCCAGCGCATGGCCAGCCTCGTCAGGGGCGCCATTTGCTCTGCGGTTCTCTTGAGGATTTCCTGCTGGATATTGGCCGTCTCAAACTGGATCAAGCGTTCCAGATCGCGATGGTCCTCGACGGTCAGCGCTTGCCAGAGCACGGCGGTAGCGGTCAGGAAGCCAAGGCCGGCGGCGTAGGGCAAGCCGCGCTCCCAGGCGGCGCGCGCGCCGAGGCTGCGAAAGCTGAGGAACAGCAGGCTGACACTGGCGGCGCAAAAACCAAGAATCTCGAAAGGCGCCATGCGCGTCGCCTGGTCGCGGCCCCAGAAGCGCAGAAAGCCGGTGGACTGGCCGAACAGCGCCAGCATGCTCAGGATGAACAGAGCGGCCACCACCCCCTGAGTGGCCACGAGCCGGCCGCGCCAGCGGTTGGGCAAACCGGGCAGCACGAGCGCGGCGCCGGACAGAAGAAAGCAGAGCGCGGCACACGAACCCATGTGACCGGGTTTGAGCGCGGCTCCCCTGCCCATGGGCTTAAAGAAGGAGCGGCTTATGTGCAGATGAAGATCGCCCAACGCCGGCGAGGCCGCCAGCATAACCAAGCTGGCGACAACCATGCCGCAGGCCAGAGCGACACGGCCGTGGCCCAGCGTCAGGGCCAGCAGACCGAAGGCGAAAACAACAAAGGCCAGCGCCGACTCAACCTCCATAGGCAGAAAAACGGGATGGATTTGAACGAGAGTCAGGTCGCCGTTCCGCCAGCCGGCCAGCGCCGTGCAGCCCAGGGCGCAGCAAATTCCCGCAGCCACAAAGGCCGGCAGATTGGACCAGCGTAGTCTTGGTGCTTCTGGTTTCACCGGTTTCCCCGGGCTCTAGCGGCTTCTTCCCGTTTCCGGATCAAGCGTAATGTCGAAGGTTTGGCTGCCCCGGGCGACCGTGACGGCCAGGCCGGACTGATCGGGGTCGCTGTACCTGTGCGGGATCGGCACATAGCGTGCACCAAAAGGGAGCCGGCTGCGCGCGGGCTCGCCCAGGTTCGGTGCGTCCCGGGAAGGAGGCAATTTCTGCGGGCGCTGGTAGCCCTCCGGTATGGGCGGATGCGTGACCACGGCCACCTTGGCCGGGCCGAGCGGAAGGTCGGGGACGCTGTATGTTCCGTCCGGATTGATCAACCGGGAGATAATCTGCTGATCGTGACAAAAAAACATGACCGTGCCGTGCGTCAACGGCTGCCGGTTGTACATGACCTTGCCCACGACTTCACCCGTTTCGGGCTGACAACCGGACAGGGCCAGAACAGCCGGCAGCAACAAGAGACTGGCGAGCCAGTGTAGACAGCGGCAGCCTTCGCCGCCGCCACTCCGCAACCTGAAATTAATGGTCCAATGCCTCATAACCCATCTTCTGGAATCGTCTCGCCACCGGCGGGGGTGCACAGGTACCACCAGGTGAACGAGGACATGGCCGAGGATAAAAAGCGCACGCTTCCGTCCGCCATGGACACATGAATGCCTCCGGAATGCGGACTGGATGCCAGTGTCGGATCGCAATTGCCGTTGAACGGCGTGGGAGTATTTTGGAATTTTGATCCCGGTCCAACGCTGTAGCCCGTCCAGGAGACTTCGAAGCCGGCGTGATAGGGCTGGAGATCACGGCCGGTGAACCAGTAAGCCCACAGGCAGCCGCCCTCGGGAAAATTGCGATTGGTGCATACCGCATACTTCTCGGCAAACAAGATCGTGTTCGCCGTCCCGTCCGTGAACGATCGGTCCAGATTGGCGAAGTGTTGTCCGGTAATCAGCGCGCCGCCGGCGCTGACCTGGGCGAATACCTGGGCATTGCCTGCATAACTGGCGGCGCCCCAGGTCAAGCCCAGGTAGTCTGTGACTACGCCATCCTTGCCGGTGCTCGGGTCGGAGGGACAAAGGAAGGCTTTGATTGGCTGCGCGTAAACCTGATTATTGCCGGCGAAGTACGAGCCGGCGTAATACGACTCGCGCATCAGGTTGTCTTGTTCGATAAAGGGCAGCAGATGGAAGAGCACGATCCCGTAATAGCCGGGCGGCCCGGTGCCCGGCGCCCAGCCCAACCCGGGGGGCAGTTTGCCATAGCTGTCGTGGAACGTGTGTGATGCCAAACCGATCTGCCGCAGGTTATTGCTGCAGCTAATGGCCTGGGCGGCAGCGCGCACCTTTTGCACGGCGGGCAATAACAGACCTACCAGAGCGCCAATAATCGCTATGACGACGAGCAGTTCGATCAGCGTGAAGGCACGCTGCAAGCGGTGGCGAATCATGTTTCGTGCCTTTCCTCGGTGTCCGGTCCGGGAGGCAGGACAACTCCGGACGGAAAAAATCGGATGGCTGTCTGAACTATAGGTTTGCGTTTTCTGCAACGCAACCAGCGGCAGAGGTTTGCGGCAAACGGATTTGGCAAGCAAGCGAGGATTCAGGATGGCAAAAAATGGATTGAGGCAGAGGCTCAATTTTGACAGCTTACGCTAAGTGCCCCTTTTCTCAGGCTCGCCGCATCGAAATGTCCATGGCGGAAGCCAACGAGGCCGGAATCAATCCCGCAGCGGAAATTTGCATAACTATTTCAGGTTGTCTTGCGATAAGGAATCTGTTAGTTACTTCTGCGTAAGTGCAACCAGATTCTCATTTTTGCGACGGATGCACTTCGGTTGCCTTGCGAACCTCTGCCCCGCTTCTAGCAATCGGACGGATACCATGTACGTAATCTGCGCAGGGATGTATCGCTCGTGCTCCACCTGGCAATACCAGATTGCCAGCCATCTCATCGAACAGTACCTCGGCGGCCAGCGCCTGGGTTTTGTCAAAGGGACCGAGTTCGCCGAGCGGTGCCCGCGGCCGTCGGAGCCGGCCGTTTGGCATACGCTGAAATCCCACGACAACCATCCGGACTTCGTGCCGGCTCTGACCGGCGGCTATGCCTGCGCGCTCTACTCCTTCCGCGATCTCCGCGATGTCACTTATTCGCTCATACACAAGCATGCGGCGAGTTTTGAAGACATTGTCGAAAAGCATCAAATGGTGCGCCTGTCCCTCGACAATGACCGCTTCTGGAGATCTCAACCTGCCGTCCTCTGCCAGCGCTATGAGTCCTTGATGGTTGACCCGGCGACGGGGGTCGAGGAGATCGCCACGCACCTGGGCATCGCGCTGCCCCCTGGTGAAGCGAGCACACTTGCTAGGGAATATTCTCTGGCTGCCAACCGAGACCGGACGAGCCAGCTCGCCGATCAGCTTTCCACCCAAGGAGTCGATCTAACAGACCCGCGGAACGCTCTCCTGTTCGATCAGCATACGCAGTTGCACTGGAACCATATCCGCCACGGTCAGAACGGCACCTGGCACGAACTGGCCAGCCCCGCGCAGCTCGCCCGTTTGAACGAGTTGTTCGGCGCCTGGTTGATCGAATGGGGCTACGAACGCAGCGACGTCTGGGCAGCGCCGGCGGTTGTGCATCTGTACCGCGAGATGACTGCGTCACGACAAGTCCTGGAAGAGTTTCGCCAGCGCTTCCACGACGCGCTCGCGGCGGCTCATGGCAGCTACACGCAGCAACTGGAAGCGTCGCGGCAAACCATCGAGCAATTGCGCGTCCGGCTTGACGCATCGACGGTCCACGCGCAGCAATTGGAAACAAGGCTGGCGGCGCTCGAAGCGTTGACCCAGGAGCTAGGCATAGCCCGGCGCCTGCATCGCCTGGCGGTTTCGCATCCGCGCATCACCAAGACGGTGAAGACTATTCTGCGCATGTCTGCGTAAGCATAATTGACCGGCAAACCCATTCAACTCTTGTAACGACGGCGACTGCTCAACCACCGCTTTATCCCGATCCCGGCAAGGCCGGCAACAAAACCGAAGACAGCCCCATTGTAGCCGCCGACCGAAGCCATGATGATTGTCTTGTAGAATGTTGGCATCTCCTCATGACGCGTGTACTCGCATTCGCAGAAACCAAAATAGCCGCCCAGCGCACCGCCAATCCCCAAACTAATGAAGCCGGCAAGCGCGACGAAGGCCGCCACGATGATGGGATGCCGTAGTTTTCGCACTCGTTCACGAGACATGGTTAGCTCTGTGACCTTAGCGCAAGCGCCGGTAGCGCAGATACTCTTCCAGCACCTGGCGAAATTCGTGGACATCGACGTCCCGCTCGCAGCAAACCAACATCAAGCCGCCGTCGGAGCGGAAGTTGCCGTCCCACTCCATGACGCGCTCGTCCGGCCAGGCAGGGTCGTACTCCTTCAGGTGCTCGTCTGGCAGCCTGGAGACGTAGGCGCGCAAACTGAGGTCCGTCTCATCCGGCGGATTCTCTCTCGGCAGCCGCTCAAAATCCAGAGCTTGTTGATCCGTCATTTCAATACCTCTCAATAGTCGCAGGTCTGACTGTGAACTTCGTACGCCTTGCGGAGCTTCTTTGATCCGGTTGCATTATGGCAGTGCAGGCATAAATCGCTTTGTGGAACCAGGCGATGTTTCTTCGTGGACTCCTTGTGCACGTCGTGGCAGGAAAGACAGGTGACGGGTTCCTGTCCCAGGAGTTCTACGTTGCGAACGTTTTCCAGAACGTGTGCGTCTGCCGGATTTTGTCGCTTGATCTGCCCCGGAGACAGATCCACGTGAAAGTCTCGGAAGAGATTATCGCCGGCCACGAAGTTGTTGGGATAAGGGAGACCGGTGCTCCGGGACTTGCCGGTACGCGCGTGACACTGGGCGCAGATGGCGGTGACGACACGGGCGGAGTCCTTGCGCTTCCGGGAAAGGTGAACCAACGCCGTGTTTTTGGAGTGCTCCAAAGATACTTCGCCATGACAGACATAACACTCGAGCGAACGTGCCGAGAAGGCGCGTTCCTTGCTGTCCACCGCCGTGGCGTGGCAGCCGGCGCAAGCCGCGCCGAAGCGCTCCGTGTCCCAGTGTGGCTGCTGCGTATCCAGCAGCTTGCCTGCCTCCGCCCCTTGCGGCGGCTGCCAGGAAGCAGAGAGCAAATCCAGCTTGCCGTAGGCTGTTGCCGGCTTGAGGAAACGCACGCGCTGCCTGCCTCCTAGCAATGCCTTTATGTCCGTGGCAAAATGCTTCAACTCCGCCGCGCCCTCTAGAGCGGCCAACGCCGGCGCCTTTGGATCGGCATCCCGGACTGTGCGGTTGTGCCAGTTATTTCCCCAGGATGGACCGATCTTGTCGCGATGACAGAAAAGGCATTCGTCGCCCGTCACGTACTCCGGCACCGGCTTGCCGACGTGATCGCTGCCCCAGGGGCCCGAACTGGGAGGCGGAGAGGAACCATTGACAAGGCAAAGAGTGATGAAGCCCAGAAGAACAAGTACCCAGCGATATTCGATATTCATGACACCATTTGTTGGCCAAGCGCATTTCTTGCCTCTTGATGAAAGCCTATTCTTCCGCGCGGACCCAGCCGTACGCCGCATTCTCGGATGCGCCGCCGCGGTCGAGGTAGGCTTGCTTCAGCTTGCTCAGGGCGTCGCCGGGCAGAGCCTGGCGCTTGGCGTTGACGTCGATGCCGTAGAGTTTGGCCGCGTTCAGGCCGAAGATCTTCGCCTTGTCTTCCTTGCTTAGCTTCTGATAACCGAACTTTTCGCACAGGGCATCGGAGATCTGGAAGCGCTTGAAGGCGTCGATCACCCACTGCGGCGAGCCCCACCACAGGCAATCCGTCCCCCAGATGACGTGGTCCACGCCGTAAATCTTGATGTTCTTGCCCATGAGATGCATGGCCATCTCCGGATGCTGGATCGCCAGGCTGCCGAATGAGGAGCCGATCTCGGGATAAACATTGTTCATCTTGGGGTTCCGCTCCTTCAGCTTCATAAGCACGTCGTGCCAGGCGAAATCGCCCGTTGTCGGATCGAAAAACCCGGGCTTCTTGAATTCGGGCTCGCCGGGGTCGTGCTTGAGAGCGGAGTGATAGATGACAAAGGTCAACTCGGGATGATCCAGGGCGGCCTTCTCCACGTCGGCGGGGTTGGCCAGGTGACCCAGCGTGCGCGACTGTGACGAATACCCCTTATGAACACTGAAGAATTTGAGGCCCAGCTTCTTCGACTTCTCATAGAACGGGTACGTGAGTTTCTCGTCATCGAGCTTGAAGCCGTTGCCGGAACGGCCCGGATCGGTATGGCAGTACCACTTCCAGGAATCGATTCCGTAGACCTTGACCTCGCGCTCCATCTGCTCAAACAGGGCATTGAAGTCCGGGGCGTTCGCGTTCTTGTCCCAGTAATGGTTCGGCGCGCAGTTGCCCTGACAAAGGGCGCGCTGACAACCGGCCAGATCGTTGATTTCTTTCTTCCGCGCGGACATCAACCAACTGGGTAGAATCTGGCCGCCGATGCCGGGCGAGCGGTTCTTCCCTTCCAGCACCTTGCCCTTCGAGTCTTTATTGATCTCCTTCCCGGGCACGCCGGAGATCACCACCATGCTGGTCTCGCTGTCAAAAAACAATTCCTTAACATAGTTTGGGAAACTGTAGGCCTGGGCATCGTCCTTGAGCTGGAAGCCCATGTTGCGAATGAATTCCATGTTGCGGAAGCCGATGGCCAGCCCGTTGGTGAAATGAGTCTGCACATCGAAGATGAAGTATTCTCCCTTGGGCCACTTCTCCTCGGTGGCCGCCGCATCCAGGGTTTCGACCTCGTCCACGTCCCAGTAGTTGCCGTAGACCTGGTTGGCGGCCAGGAACGCCGTGGCCATGCCCATGGAGCTGGCCATGAAAGTGCGCCGGTCCAGGCCGAGTTTTTTCGATTTCTCCTCGGCCATGACGCCGATCAGCTTTTCGACCTGCTTCTGCTTGTCGTTCTGCGGCCGGGGGATGAACTCCTCGTTGGAGACGACCTGGGTCGGCACGGGAGAATCGACGCCCTTATTGCGATCGCGCTGCCATTTGGGAATCCACATGACTTGCTGGCTCCTTCGCCTGGAGAGAAAACTAGATCACGGCGCCATCCGGCACCACCGTGCCGCGGGGGATGACTACGATGCCGTCACGAATGACATAGTTATCGCCGTCCGCATGCTGCACGTGCTGCGGGTTGACAATCTTGACATTGCAGCCGATCCTGCAGTCCTTGTCGAGAATCGCCCGCTCGACCACGGAAAAGTCGCCGATGCCGAGCGGCGGCCGGCCCTGAGCGAGACAGGCGGCGCGCTCCGGCTCCATTTCGAATGTGTCCGCGCCGTTCATGACCGTATCGCCCAGGACAACCTCTCGGCCGATGCGGCTGCGCACGCCGACGATGCTGCGCTGCAGCTTGCTCCCGGTTAGAATAACAGATCCATCGGCAACCAGGCACTGCTCGACACGGGCGGCCTGGACATGCGAGGCGGGCAGGTTTCTGCCGCGCGTGTAAATAACCCCCGCCGCCTCGTGGAAATCAAACGGCGGCGGATCCTGCGTCAGCGCCAGGCTTGCCTCATAATACGACTTGATGGAGCCGACGTCCTCCCAGTAACCGGTATGCAAATGGGCCTGCACGCGGCGCTCCTGCAACACCCGCGCGAAGAT
>DASZFN010001046.1:0-31492 GCA_035939715.1 Gemmataceae bacterium
TGCCGCCGCTGAATTGGAAAGCCGGTTCAGCACCAGTCTCGGCCGGGCCCTGATGCCCATTGCCGCGGAGCAACTTGTTCTAGGTGAAGAAGCGCAAAACTTTCTCCCGGCCATCAGGCACCAGCTTAGCCTCATGCAGGAGGAGATGGTCGATCAGTTTCAACAGGCCATGATGAAGATGTTCCAGACGTTCAGTTCGCTTCAGAACGAGCAAATCGGCGCTATCCGTCAGGAGCTGAAGCACCTGCAGGATTTGACAAACGAACTGAGCAAGGTGCAATTGGAATTGAGCAAGCGCGGTCAGGCGGCGGGCAAGGCCCCTTCTCCCGCACCGGCCGCGCGATCGCAGCCAACACAGCCGCCACAGAAGACGGCCTTTGTTAACCCGCCCCGAGTGGCCGGAACCGCGCCTTCCAGCACATCCGCCGCCGGAACGGCGCACAACGCGGCCCCGCCTGACGATCAGTCCCCGGAAGCGCTCCACATCTGGCTCAACGACCGCGTCCGTGCTCTCCAGGAAGAACGCGAGACGCGCTGGCAGAAGATTGTAAGTTTTCTGGGCGGAAAGTAGACAGTATTGGCATCATCGCTCCCCTTCCTTATAATCCAGCGCTTGCGATCGCCGTCCGCGAGGGTAACAAAGGCATGCGTTTCACCAAGATGCATGGGGCGGGCAACGACTATATCTATGTCGATTGCTTTCGCAACCCGATTCCGCACGATCCGGCAGGGCTTAGCCGCGCCATCAGCGACCGCCATGTCGGCGTCGGCTCGGACGGCCTGATCCTGATCTGCCCTTCGGACAAGGCGGATGCCCGTATGCGCATGTTCAACGCCGACGGCAGCGAGGCGGAGATGTGCGGCAACGGCATCCGTTGCGTTGCCAAATTCCTGTATGACCATGGGCTGGTGCGCAAGAATGCGCTCGCCATCGAAACCGGCAGAGGCGTCCTCGCTCTCGACCTGGAGATCCAGGCCGGCTGCGTGCGCCAGGTCCGTGTCGATATGGGCGAGCCGATCCTGGAGGCCGCCCGCATCCCGACCACCTTGCCGGGCAATCCGCCGATCAACGTGCCGCTCTCTGTTGGCGATAGGAGTTTTCGCGTCACGTGCGTGTCCATGGGAAACCCTCACTGCATCACTTTTGTCGAGACCCTCAGCGACGATGTGGTGCTTGGTATCGGTCCCCGGATCGAGAATGACCCGGCATTTCCACGGCGAACCAACGCCGAGTTCGTGCGCGTGAACGGACCGGAAGACGTGACGATGCGTGTGTGGGAACGCGGCTCGGGCGAAACGCTTGCCTGCGGCACAGGAGCCTGCGCCGTGGCCGTGGCCGGGGTGCTCGCCGGACGCACGCAACGCCGCCTGGCCGTTCACCTGCGCGGCGGCGATCTGCGTCTGCACTGGTCGGAGACGGACAACCACGTCTACATGACCGGACCCGCCGTGGAAGTGTTTAGCGGAGAGTGGCCGGAAGGATGACCCTCGCAAAGGCAGGATGCCGCTCATGAGACTTCGTAATCGCTGGCTCATCAACGCTGTGGCATTTTTCGGCGCGCTGCTGATTCGCTTGTGGATGGGGACGCTGCGCTATCGCTATCAGGAGCTAGGCGTAAGCGTCGACTCGTGGCGCACGGATTTGCCGGAACGCTATATCTATGCCTTCTGGCATGAGTACATCTTGATGCCGGCCTATCACCGCAAACGCAACCGCATCACGGTACTCATCAGCCAGCACGCTGACGGCCAACTGATTTCCGATCTGGTCAAGTGGTTCGGCTTCGAAGCGGTTCGCGGCTCGACGACGCGCGGCGGCATCGAGGCGATCCGCCAGTTGCTGCGCAATGGCCAGACTCACGTCGCCATCACGCCCGACGGCCCGCGCGGTCCGCGCCGGCAGCTACAACAGGGGCTGATTTACCTGGCTTCACGTACCGGCATGCCCATCGTGCCCGTGGGCGTCGGCTACGAACGGGCCTGGCGTGCCAAAAACTGGGATCGTTTTGCCATACCGCGCCCCTGGTGCTGGGCCACATGCGTCTCCGGTCAGCCCATTCGGATTCCGCAAAATCTGGATAGGGAGCAACTCGAATCTTTTCGCCGGCAAGTCGAAGCGACGCTGCATGCGATTACAGAAAAAGCAGAGAAATGGGCCGAGAGCCACGGTAAAATAAGCGTGCGCAACGATCAGGAAACTGGTTTGGGTGCTGATCCTCGTCCAGGAGAAATCCGACAAGCTGGCTAAGATCTGCACCGCCCCGATAACGTGGGTAATGCCATTGTCCCTGATCTTTGACTACTGACCTCTGATCTCTGACCGCCTTTGACCTTGCATCCGTATGAGGCCCTCGCTATCGTGCCCGCTCCTTTACCACCCGTTGAGAAAACTCAAGAGCCGTTAGACGCCATTCCCGCTATGGGGAACTGGGTCCGCGGCGCCCTGATTGGCATGGCGCTGGGGCTGGGGCTGGTGTTCTATACGGCTACGCGGCTGAATCCGTATGAGAACGGTCAGCCCCGCATGATGGAAACGCACACGCAACTTGGCTTGCCGCCTTGCAATTTCAAGGTCGTGACGGGTCTGCCTTGCCCGTCGTGCGGGATGACGACCAGCTTTGCCTTGCTGGTTCACGGTGATTTCAGAAATTCGCTGCGCGCGAACGCGGTGGGGACGCTGCTGGCAATCTTTTGCCTGGCGTTCATCCCGTGGAGCCTGTACAGCGCTATCCGCGGCCGGTCCCTGTTTGTCGTCTCGCTCGAGAAGGCGGTAACCTGGATCGTCATCGTTTTCATGGCGCTGCTGCTCGTGCGCTGGGGCATCGTGCTTGGCTTGCTGTGGTTGAGCGGCAAGTGATGCAGATTTTCTGATCGTTAAGAGCACGGGTATGGGGAGTTATCCGGAAAAGTTCCGAGCACAACGAACGGAATCATCTCACGGAGGAGAGAAGATGCACGCTAAATGGCAGCGCAGGGTGATGGCTGGCTTGTTGGTGACGGTGTCGCTGTGCACGGGCTGCAACCTCATGTCCCTGCCTTACTTCCTCCTCGCTGGGATGGATAACAAACAGGATGCGAAGTGCAAGCTGACGCCGGTCGAAAAGGGCCATGAGGTCAAGGTCATGGTGCTTGCCACAGCCGGCCTGGAGATCCGGCCGGAATTCCTGCGCGTGGACCGCGAGCTGAGCCGAAAGTTGTGCCAGGTCCTCGAAGAGGGCTTCAAGAAAAACAAGGAGAAGGTTCGGGTGCTCGCCACCAGCAAGGTGGAACGCTACAAGGATGAACATCCCGCCTGGCACGGCAAGGCGCCCGAGGAAATCGGCGAGCATTTTGGCGTTGATTACGTCATCTCTCTGGAGATCAATGCCTTGAGCCTCTATGAGACCGGCAGCTCAAACACGCTTTTCCACGGTCAGTGCGACATCACCATCGATGTCGTGGATGTGCACAAGCCGAGCGAAGGGCCCATTTACCATGAAGAATACCGCACGGAATACCCACGCACGACTGGGCCGCTTCCGGCGAGCGACAGCAACGTGGCCCAGTTCCGCGAAAGATTCCTGACGCGCGTGGCGCGCGATCTCTCCTGGCGATTCACAGCCCATCCCGTGGAAGATGATCACCGGATGGAGAACTAACAACGGGGCTTCGAGAATCTCAGGATTTCTGACGGTTGCCAGAGGGTGTGCGCTTCAACGGCCTTTTAGGACTTGAGTTCGTCGAGTTTGCCCAGGAAAATCTGCCAGCGCGAGCCGGTCTTGCGCGGCATGGGGGAAGGAGTCGTCTTACTGGGGTCGGCCGTACGGTGCCGCTCGGTCATCTCTTCCTGGAGCCGCTGCACGGGCGCCAGCCGCTCGTCCACCTCGGCATAGCGCTGAACCCTTTCCAGTTCCTGGCGAATCTCCTCGCGCAGCCGGACCAGTTCCGTGCGTTCGCGGGCCATTTGCGCGCGTTCGCGCGACAGTTCCACTTCGGTCTGCCTGGCAATATCGCGAAACTCCGCCTGCTCCGTTTGCAGCTCTTCCCATTCATCGTCGAGGTACTGGCGGTCACGTTCCAGGTGGTTACGATAGTCGTGCAGTTCCGTCTCAAATTTGGCCAGTTCTTCCTCACGGACAGCGGCATCGCGACTCGGCGGCTGCGCTGAAAATGCCTCGGCTGACTTTGTCCTGGCCGGCGCCAGCCAGTGCTCTCTCACCGCCGCAAGAAGGGCAGAAAGTTCCTGGCGCTGTCCGGCGAGCTTCTGCTTGGCGCAGACAACGAGCTGGTGGTGCCCGCCCACAAGGTTCAGCAAGGTTTGCCGCTGGTTATCGCTTGTCTGTGTCGCCATCGCCAGACTACCCCTCAGGCCCGCGAAAACACTCAACTATAGTTCATGATTTGAAGTGCAAGAAATTTCATCTGCGGGCATACAACGACGAGCACGGCCGGACGGCACACCTTGCGGTCAACGCCGCAGGGCCTATAATCATGAACATCGAGTGAATAATTCGGTATCAAAGGGCTCAGCCGTCAGCGAGAATTCCATGGGGCAATGGTTCCGCAATGTCCTCCTTGCAATCAAAACCGTCGGCGAGGGGATGTACGTAACGCTCTGGTACTTCTTTCAGACCTTCAAGCGCCGTGCCTTTACGCAGCAGTTCGAATACCCCGAGCTGCCCGTGCCGGTGAAGCCCCGCTATCGCGGCTTTCACCGCTTTGACCTGAGCACCTGCATCGGCTGCGACAAGTGCGCCCGCGCCTGCCCCGTGGATTGCATCTACATCGAAAAGATCAAGAATCCCGTCGGCAAGGGTTTTCGCGTCAACGGCTTCAAGATTGACTACACCAAGTGCATGTTCTGCGCCCTGTGCGTCGATCCGTGTCCGGTCGATTGCATCTTCATGGGCTCCACGTACGATCAGAGTTGCTTTAGCCGGGACGGCTGCATTGTGGACTTCGCCAAGCTGCCGCTCGAGACGGCCTGGGGCCAGGCGTCGCTCAATCCGACCGCCGTCGCCGCCTCAAAGCTGCAGATCGAGCCGGTGTGGACCAAGCCGCCTGACCCGCCTGCCCCGGAAAAAGCGGCGCCGGCCAAGAAGGCCTGAGATCAGCAGAAGGTACCGTAAGAGGGAAGAATTGCGGTGTCAGAAAGGTAAGAATATGGCGGGTCGAAAACCCAAAAAAGAAAAGAAGTATTACACGGTCGCCGAAGCCAATGCGGCGTTGCCTTTGGTCAAAGCCATCGTGCGTGACATTACGGAACTGGCTCGCGATTTGCGCGAGCGCCAGGGACGCCTGGCACGGCTCAAGCCGCAGAACGGCGGCGTGGCCCTGGATGCCCATCAGGAGGAACTGCAGCAAGCGCTCGCGGAGTTTGAGCGCGACCAGGAGCGCTTGAACGAGTTCGAAAAGGAACTGCGGAAGTTGGGCGTCGAGCTGAAGGATTACTTCGCGGGCTTGATCGATTTTCCTTGCTGGATGGACAACCGCGAAGTTTACCTTTGCTGGCGCTATGGCGAGCCGGAAGTTGCTTTCTGGCACGAACTGCACACCGGCTTCACCGGCCGCCAAAGGATACGCACGGCGGTGAGCACGAATTGACGGGACGAAGGATCATCCATGCCTGAGCTAACGATCTACCTGCTGGTCTTCCTGGGCGTCGCGGTCTTCTTCCTGTTCTTTCACCTGATGCTGGGCAAGATCGTACGCCCAGCTCGCCCCAGCCCGGAAAAGCTCACGATCTACGAATGCGGCGAGCCGACCATCGGCAGCTCCTGGATTCAGTTCGATCTTCGCTTTTACGTCGTCGCTCTGCTGTTCGTGATTTTCGATGTGGAAGTCGTGTTCTTCTTCCCGTGGGCGGTTGTCTTTGGCAAGGCCAACGCGCTGGCGAACCCCAATTTGCCGACCGAGCAGCGGCAACAACTGAGCAGGGAGCTAAGCAACGCAGAGCCGGAAATTGCCAAGGAGTCTGCCGGCAGCCTGGCCTGGATCGCTTTCTGGGATATCTTGGTGTTCTTCGGCGTTTTGCTGGTGGGCTTTGCCTATCTCTGGAAACGCGGCGACCTGGATTGGGTCCGGAGCACGGCGGCGGAAACGGCCGTTCCTGGCCCAGCGCCGCCGTCGCCGGAGGCGCGCGCCAGAGAATTCGCCGGAATAGGCTAGATTACTTCCAGGCCTGAAAGGGCAGGAGTGGCTTAAATGGGTTGGTTGGAAGGACGATTTGAAGAAGGGGTCATCGCAACGACCCTGGAGCAGGCGATTAACTGGGCGCGCGAATCGAGCATGTGGCCCATGACCTTCGGCCTGGCGTGCTGCGCCATCGAAATGATGGCCACCGGCGCTTCCCGCTATGACATGGATCGCTTCGGCGCCGGCGCTTTCCGCGCCACGCCGCGGCAGGCCGACCTGATGATCGTCGCGGGCACGGTCAATTACAAAATGGCCAGCCGGGTGCGCCGGCTCTATAACCAGATGCCCGATCCCAAATTCGTGATTGCCATGGGCGCCTGCACGTGCGGCGGCGGGCCCTATTACAAGTACGGCTACAACGTCGTCAAGGGCGTCGATCTGGTGGTGCCCGTGGACGTCTACGTTCCCGGTTGTCCGCCCCGCCCCGAAGCCCTCCTGGAGGGCCTGATGCGCATTCAGGACAAGGTCAAGGGCATGCGTTATTTGACCAAGGAGCAGCCGATCGAGATTCCGATCCCCGCCCGCACGGGTTACGTGCAACTGCCTCCCGAGCTTGCCGATGCCACCAAGGCCAACGCCTTCGCTCTCAAGAACAAGGAACGGGGCGCCCCCACGAAGGCATAGTTTCGCGCGCGATGACCGGTCTCCGCTGCCGGTCACCATTCACTACCATTTTCACGAGTGCTCGATGAATTTCGCTGAAATCACGGCCGTCCTGGACCAGCAATTCGGCGGGCGGATCAAGGAAAAGAAAGCCGACGCGCTCGATCCGTTCGTGGTGGTTGCGCCTGGCGATCTTGTCGAAGTGTGCCGCTTCTTGCGCGATGATCCCCGGTTGAAGTTCGAGTTGCTCAATTGCATCAGCGGGGTCGATTATCTGGAACCGGACCCGAAGAAAGCTCCCAAGGCCGGGTTTGATCCGCATGTTGAGGTGGTCTATCACTTCCAGAGCTTCACGCATCGCCATCGCTTTGCTTTGAAAATCATCTTGCCGCGCTGGAAGGACAACAAGCCTGGTGAATTGCCGGAACTGCCGTCGGTCTCCGGAATCTGGCAGACCGCCGACTGGCACGAACGCGAAGTCTACGACCTGAGCGGCGTCTGGTTCACGGGCCATCCCGATCTGCGCCGCATCCTCCTCTCCGAGGACTGGATCGGCCATCCGTTGCGCAAGGATTATGAGTTCCCGTTGGAATATCACGGCATTCGAGGACGCTAAAGCAGTCAGTAGCCTGTAGTCAGTAGTCAGTGGCAAAAAGCTACTGACTATGGGCTATGGACTATGGACTATGGACTGAAAATATGACAACTGTTCAAGACCCGACGGTCGTAGAATTTGACGTTCGCACCGACGAGATGCTCGTCAATATGGGACCGCAGCATCCCAGCACGCATGGCGTGCTTCGGCTGGTGCTGCGGACCGACGGGGAGATCATTTCCGAAACTATTCCGCACCTCGGTTACCTGCATCGCTGTGCCGAGAAAATCGGCGAGAATGTCACGCCTATTCAATTCATCCCCTACACCGACCGGATGGACTACCTGGCCGGCATGAACATGAACCTCGGCTACTCGCTGGCGGTCGAGAAGCTGTGCGCCATGAAGATCCCGGAGAAAGCACAGGTGATCCGCGTCATCATCGCGGAGCTGAATCGGATTGCCAGCCACCTGGTCGGCATGGGGGCCTACGGCCTTGATCTGGGGACCTTCAGTCCCTTCCTGTACGCCTTCCGTGAGCGCGAGATGATCCTCGATCTCTTTGAGGAGGTCTGCGGGGCAAGGCTGACGTACAGCTATATCACGATTGGCGGCGCCCACGACGACTTGCCGGAAGGCTGGGTCGGGCGCTGCCAGCAATTCCTCGATTATCTCAAGCCGCGTGTCGAGGAGTACCATACGCTGTTGACGCGCAACCACATTTTTGTCAAACGCACGGCCAACATTGGTATTCTGCCGAAGGACATGGCCCTCAGCTACGGCTGTACGGGACCGATGCTGCGCGGCTCGTTGAATCGCGAAGCCGGCGACCCGGCGTGGGACCTGCGCAAGATCGAGCCGTATAGCGGCTATGAGCAATACGATTTCAAGGCCATCGTGCCGCCCTTTCCCGAGAAACCGGCAGGAGCCGTCATCGGCGACGCCTGGCATCGGTTTTACGTGCGCATGCTGGAGTTGGTGGAAAGCATCAAGATTACGGAACAGGGGCTGGCGCGTTACGCCACGGCGCAGGGGTCGCACCGCATCGAGCCGCCACGTCATCTACCCGCTGGCGAAGCCTACCTGGAAACCGAATGCCCGCGGGGGCAGATGGGCTTCTATGTCGTCGGCCGGCCAACCAAGGACGCCGTGCCGCTGCGCGTCCGCGCCAAGTCATCCAGCTTCTGTAACCTGAGTGTTACCAACGAGATTTGCCGCGGCTGCCTGATCGCCGACGTTCCCGCCATCGTGGGCAGCATCGATATCGTCATGGGCGAAATCGATCGCTAATCCGTTAGCATCGTTAACATCTGCTAGAGCCATTCGCTAAGAATTCGCCACGGAGGTGCGCCTGTTATGTTGTTTGACCGTTCTCATTGCTGGATATGGGCGATCCTCGTGCTGTTAGGGACTGCCGCACTCGCCAGCCTGGAAGCTGCCGATGAACCCTTGCCGCCGGGAATCGTGGCGACTCTCAAGGGACATACGGAGACGGTGTACACGGTCTCTTTCAGTCCGGACGGCCGCTACGTGCTGACGGGAAGCTTCGACAAGTCACTCAAGCTCTGGGAAGCCGCGACGGGCAAGGAAATCAAAACGTTCGGCGGCCAGGCGGGACATCAAAATCTGATTCTGGCGGCGTCCTTCAGCCCGGACGGCCGGCTGATTGCTTCCGGCAGCTCAGACAACACGGTCAAGCTCTGGGATACACCTTTCAGCATCCCACTCAGGGAGTACACACATGCGGACGCAGTTAGCGCCGTGGCTCTGAGCCAGGACGGAACCAAGCTCGCCGGCGCCGGCAAGGATGGAACCATCAAGCTGTGGAATGCCGTCGATGGCAAGCCATTAGCCGATCTCCGAGGGCACATCGGAGCAGTAACCGGCGTCTCATTCGGCGGCAACGGACAATTTCTCGCAAGCGCTGGCGCGGATGGGACAATCCGCCTCTGGAATCCGGCAAACGGCCAAAGCCTTGGTGTAATCGGCGCGTCCAGGTCTGCTGTCAATGCGATTGTCGCTCCGCCGAATGGCAATGCTCTCTTCAGCGCGGGAGAGGACGGCGTGCTCAGGTCGTGGAAGTTGCCGGTGCCTGCGTTTCGGACCATGAGCGCACTCGGCGATTCCGTCCTTAATCTCGTCCTTTCCACAGATGGCGGTACGTTGCTCAGCATCGGTGCGGACAGGAATGTGCGTCTCAGCAACTTCGACAACGGTCAGCTCATTCGACAATGGAAAGGCCCTGCGGCGCCTGTCACAGCTCTGGCGATCAGCCCCAACAAGGCGACCGCGGCTGCAGGTACTGCGGATGGCAGGATATATCTATGGAACACCGCGGATGGCAAGTTGATCAAAGAGTATGCAGCGCATACTGGGAAGATAAACGGCATAGCGATTCATCCACAAAGCACGCAGGCGTTAACCGCAGGGCAAGATGGCACCCTGAAATTGTGGAATCTAGCAGCGGCTAAAAAACCAGGCCCGGCAGACGAGAAGCCACTGAAGACGATCGATGCGCACCAGGGCGGCGCACTGGTCGTCGCGATCAACGGCAACGGCAGTCAAGCAGTGTCTGGCGGGGCGGACCAGACCATCAAGCTGTGGAATCTTGCCAGCGGTCAACTCGTGCGGCCGTTTGCTTCCCTATCTGAACCGGTGAACGCGCTGGGCTTCAGTCGCGATTACACGCAACTCGTTGGCGCCATAGGCAAGCACGTTAAGCTCTGGAATGCCAACGACGGAAAGGAGTTGTTGGATCTTGGCCATCCAGAGGCCGTGAGCGGCTTTTCTTTGAGCGCAGACAAGACCAAGATTGCCACTGGCTCAACGGACAGACTCGTTCGCGTATGGGATGCGAAAACCGGGATCGAGCTTCAGTTCTTTAGCCATAGCGGCCCAGTTCACTCGGTTGCCTTCCAGAACAACAACGCCTCCATTATGTTCGCGAGCAAGGACAAGCCGCCTGTTCTGAGCACGCTGTCCATCGTGCGCGCGATTCGTGCTTCTAAATCTCCCATTCACGCGTTGGCCCTCGCGGCCGGCGGCTCACAGGTCTTAACGGCAAGCCGTGACACGTCGGTAAAGCTGTGGAACGCCAATAGCGGAGCGAGCGAGCGCATCTGGCCAGGCGCGGCAGCACCTGTGCGAGCCGTCGCCGTTTCACCGAGCGGAGCGCTGGTGGCGACGGGAGACGCCGATAAGAATGTGCGCGTCTATAGTCTTGGCGACGGCAAGTTGCTGGCAACTTTCAGGACCCCTGGTGAGCCCGCGTCGCTCGGCTTCAGTCCGAACAGTCAGATTCTTGCGGCCGCCTGCAGTGATAAGTCCGTTGTCACCTGGGACGTCGTGTACCGCCCCGGTCAGCCCTTGCCTGCCGAGTTTGGCAAGCCAGGCCAAATATTCGCCCATGCCGGCGCCGCAATGGGTGTCGCGTTTGCCGCTGACAATGTCACGATTTACACGGCGGGACTGGACAAGAGTTTGAAGGCCTGGAAGTTCGCCGCCAATGTGCCGATCAAGAACTTCGGCCACGGCAATTATGTCGATGCTGTGGCCTTCAATCCGGCGGGAACGCAACTAGCAACCGGCGGCCATGAGGGAATTGTGCGCATCTGGGACGTCGCCAAGGGGCAAGTCCTCCGTCAGATCAATGCCCATACCGCGCCGCCTGCGCCGGCGCCGATCTACTGCCTGGCCTGGAGCCCGGACGGCAAACAAGTCGTCTCCGGGAGTCTGGACCGGTCGCTCAAGCTTTGGGATGCAAGTAACGGCACGCTGGTGAAGGAATTCAAGGCATACAAGGAGAAGGAGTTCGAGAAGGGCCATCGCGACGGCGTGTTCTGCGTCGCTTTCAGCCCCGATGGAAAAACACTTGTCTCGGCGAGCAGTGATCGCACGATTAAGTTCTGGAATGTTGCCACGGGCACGGTTCTCCGCGACTGCGTAAATGCCAAGATCAAAAGCAACGGCGCCGCGGGGGCCGCAGCAGCCCATCCTGGCGCGATCTACGGCCTGCGCTTCACCATGCAAGGCCAGCGCCTCGTCAGCGCCGGCCATGCGCCGCGCAACCGCGGTTACCTTGCCGTATGGGATACGACTGACGCACGGCTTCTTTACGGGGAGGAATTGGATGTCGGCAACATCAATAATGTGGCGGTCTCCCCCGACGGCAAATACCTTGCTGCCGCCTGTAGCCCGCGCGGCCGGAATTTGCAGGAAGCGAACGCCTATGTGATCAAGATGCCTGGATCGGACGCCAGGCAGACCACCAGAGCAGGACAGTGACCGGCGCGGCCCACCATGACTGCGGACATCAAAGCCATCGTTTTCGATTTTGGCCGGGTCGTCGGCCTTTTCGACCACCGCGTGACCACCAATCGGTTGGTTTCCTGCGCAAGCCTCTCTGCCGATGAACTGCATGGCCGGCTCTTCGGCACTGCGCTGGAAGATGACTATGAATCAGGTCGCTTGACCACGGAGCAATTCCTTCGTGCAATCCGCGAGAGCTGCCGGCTGAACTGCTCCGAAGCCTTTTTGGCAGCCGCGTGGGCAGATATCTTTTTGCCCAACCCCGAGGTGTGCGCTCTGGTTCCAAAGTTGAAGCCTTATTACCGCTTGCTGCTGGCCAGCAACACCAACGAGCTGCATTCTCAGCAGTTCACCCGGCAGTTCGCCGATGTCCTGGCCCACTTCGATGCGATCGTCCTCTCGCATAGGATTGGCGTTCGCAAACCTCGTCAAGGATTCTTTGAGCATTGCCAGAAGCTAGCGGACTCCCCTCCGGCGGGATGCCTTTTTATCGACGACTTGCCGGCCAATGTCGCGGGCGCGGTTGCTTGCGGCTGGCAGGGCATTGTCTACAAGGGCTTTGACGATCTGCTCGCCCAACTGGCCGCGCTTGGCATTCGAGGCTTGGGGAATGAAGCGACCGTCGCTAAAAAGAGAGCATAGATTTGTAGGGCAGGTTTGCAACCTGCCGTGACGAGTTGGCCCGTTGGAAACGTGCCCCACAGCGAGGTGGCTCATGGACATACTCAAGCAGGCAGACCCTGAGGTTTGGCAGGCAATCGACAGTGAGCGGCGCCGCCAGCAGCAGGGACTGGAAATGATCGCTTCAGAGAACTACACCAGTCCGGCCGTGCTGGCGGCTCAGGGTTCTGTCCTCACCAACAAGTACGCCGAGGGTTACCCTGGCCGGCGCTATTACGGCGGCTGCGAGTTTGTCGATGTTGCCGAGCGCCTGGCCATTGACCGCGCCCTTCAGCTCTTCCAGGCCGAGCGCGCCAATGTGCAGCCGCACTCCGGAGCCCAGGCCAACATGGCGGTCTATTTCGCCGCATTGGAGCCCGGCGACACCATGCTCGCCATGGACCTGGCGCATGGCGGCCATTTGACGCATGGCATGCGGCTGAACTTCTCGGGCAAACTCTACAAGGTCGTGAGTTACGGCGTCCGCCGCGACACGGAGCGCATCGACTTCGATCAAGTCGCAGAGCTTGCCAGGGAGCACAAACCCAAACTGGTCGTGGCAGGCGCCAGCGCCTATTCCCGCGAGATTGATTTCGCTCGCTTTGCGCAGATTTGTGCGGACTGTAAGACGCTTCTCATGGTGGACATGGCGCACATCGCCGGCCTGGTGGCCGCCAGGCTCCACGCCGACCCGGTGCCTGTGGCCGACTTTGTCACCAGCACGACGCACAAGACCTTACGCGGACCCCGGGCCGGCTTTGTCCTTTGCAAAAAGGATTGGATCCAGAAAGTTAACCAGTCGGTTTTCCCGGGCCTTCAAGGCGGCCCGCTTATGCACGTGATCGCTGCCAAGGCTGTAGCTTTTCGCGAAGCACAGCAGCCGCAATTTCGGACCTATGCCGGTCAGGTCATCGCCAACGCCAAGGCCCTGGCCGAAGAATTGATGCGCCACGGATTTCGTCTGGTCTCGGGCGGCACCGACAACCATTTGCTGCTCGTCGATGTGGCCTCGCGCGGCGTGACGGGTAAGGTTGCGGAGCATAGCCTGGACGCCGCGGGCATCACGGTCAACAAAAACATGATCCCCTTTGATACGCGTGCGCCGCTCGATCCTTCTGGTATCCGCGTCGGCACCCCTGCCCTGACTACGCGCGGCATGCGTGAGCAAGAAATGCGCGGCATTGCAGGTTGGATCGGCGAGGTCCTCGCGCGCCCAGAGGACGCCACGATTCAGAAGCGCGTGCACAGCGAGGTGCTGGATATGTGCAAACAATTCCCGGCGCCGGCGAATGAGTTGAGCGACTGATTACGCGTTCCCGAGAAGCTGCTGCAGCACCTGGTAAGCGGGTGGGCGTTCATGGCTCAGTAACCAGCGCACATCGAGGTAGAAGCCTGGAACCACGGTGCAATGGATTATGTTCTCTTTGGGAAAGACCTGCTCAAAGCGACCGTTTTGCAGCACCAGGAATGTGACACGCCCTTCGTCTGGGTCAAGAATCCAGTACTCGCCTACGCCCGCCTGCTCATAGACCGCTCGTTTTTGCACGTAATCACGAGCTACGCTGTCCGGACTGACAATCTCGATCGCCGTCCGAGGCGGACCATCGATGTACCCGCGGCGGCGACTGGCCTCCAGTTCCTTAGATACAAAGCCAATGTCGGGTTCCGGTCCGCGCTTCGGCCCAATTCGGTAAGCGACACGCGAATGAAATATTTTTCCGAAATCGCGCGCTCCAACATAACCGCCGAAAACTACGGTAAGCCAGGTGGAGAGGTCGGCTGCGTCTGTGTTATCCGGAGAAGCCATGTAGATGACTCCGTCAAGTAAGTCGGCCTTGCGCCCGTCCTCAGTTTCCTGCAGGAAGTCCTCAAACGTGCATTCGCCTTCCCGGAAAGGAAAGGCACCTGCGAGGTTGTTTTGTTGAATCGGATAGCTGGCCATAACACTCACCTCCGCGGCTCGCAAAATGCTAGCCTGAATGGAGTCTACCAGTTTTTGCCGGCCAAGCAAATCCATCGCTGTCAACAGAACGGCAAGAGCCACCGGCGGCGGTGGCTCTTGCCTCTTACTAGTTCGAGATGTCCGCTACATTCCTTATCGATTCACGAGAAGGAGCGGGCTCCTGTCCCCGTCGTTGACTTCAATTTTCCGCTGGAAGACCGGTTGCCCATCGGCGCCGTGGATATAGACGAGCCAGCCACCCGAAGCCAGCTTGACATTGAACTGGCCGTTGGCGTCCGTTTCGGCCGTGCGCCGGGGTTCGCGACGGTCCGCGTTCACGAAGAGCAAGCGTGCCTGGCTTATCGGCAGGCTATCGCCGCGAACGACTTTCCCTTGCACTTCACTTGTTGAGTTCGAGGCGATGCGGTCCAGTTTCACCCCGCTGGGCGGAACCGGCTGAGCCGGCACGGGAGCTTGCGGCGGCAGTAAGCGCAGGGAGCCGCCCGAGGACTGCGGCATGCTTTGATAACCCTGGAAGCCGGGAAGCCGGCCAGGTGATTCGGAGACGCCGGGAACGGTGCCCCGCGATTCGCCCACGCCCGGTTGCGGGACTACGCCCGGTTGCGGCACGCCGCCGGGGACAAGGGGCGCCTGGGCCGCACAATCGGCTGCCGGCGCCGCCGGGGCCGGCGTCGCACAGCACGTCACCGGCTCCCAGTAGAACGATTGCTGATAGGTCGTTACCGGCACCGAACAGCAGCGCTGCACCCAGCTTTGCACCGGGCAGCACTGCGAGCGGAGCTGATAGCAAGTCGTGGGCACGGCCACTTGCTGGCAAGAGCATGAGCACGGATCGTAATAGCTCGTGTACTTGTAACTCGTGACCGGTTCATAGTAATAGCTGGTGCGGTAAGTCGTCACCGGCTCGTAGTAGCTTTTCGTCTGGTACGTCGTTACGGGCTGATAGTAGCAGCGCTGCACGTAACGGGTGGTGCAGCACGGCTGCGGCGGGCACGGATCGCAGCAGGGCGCGGGCGGGGCATAGTAACTGACGGCGGGCGCCGCCTTGTGCCGGTGCCAGCAAACCTGGAAAACATTGCACCAGGCCGCATCCGCTGGCGCGGCACTCAGTCCCAAGAGCAGCAATGCACAAACCCACACGGTTCCGCGCAAGGGTTTCATGGAGATTCTCCTTTAGTGAATCCAGGCAATCGAGAGCACCTCACGCTGACTCCGGCGGCATGCCAGAGCAATCCACTAACCCCGGTCCTTGCGGTCAGTTCAGTGGCGGCGCTACCACTGCTCTTTTCACCTTAATTCCACCCGCACCGCTTGCAAGAGATGCGGGCTTAGCTTTTCACGAGATTTCGATAATCGAGATGGTACAATTGACAGCCTTGGAAAACCCGACAGGACTTGCATCCTCGGAGCAGCTTGCCTGAAATGAAACGACCCACTCCGAAACCGGAGTGGGTCGCGTCATATGCTGCGTATCTTGTTCAGACTGGTTTAACCTGCGGCGGCTTTCAGGGCGGCGACGGCATTCTCGTAATTCGGGTGCTGGGTAACCTCGGGAACATACTCGACATAGGTGAGCTTGCCCCCCTTGTCCACCACGAAGATCGACCGCGACAGCAAGGGAATCGGCAGCCCTTCGATCAGCACGCCGTAGTTCTGGCCGAACGAGTGATTGTGCACGTCCGAAAGTGTTTGCATGTTGGAGACATTTGCCTCCGAGCAAAATCGTTTCTGTGCGAACGGCATGTCCAGGCTGACCGTGTAGCAGGCCGCCTTGTCCTTGAGACCGGCGATTGCCTGATCGAACTTGCGCGTTTGCTCGCTGCACACCGGCGTGTCGAGCGATGGCACGACGCTGAACATGCGCGCCTTGGGCGGTGTCGTCCCCAAGCTGACGACTTCCAGCGCGGAAGTGACGCAAGCGAAATCCGGCGCCTTGTCGCCCGGCTTGAGCTGTGGGCCGACCAGCGCGAGCGGCTTGCCCTTGAAGGTGACCGCATTGGCACGCTTCTGCATGGTTGAAAACCTCCGTTGTTGAGTTGCATGCAAAACAATGCGGTAAAACTATGAACCGCGCCGCGAAAGTCAAACCGCGAGCCGGGCGCCCGCGGCGACCGCGTCAGCCTAATTCGAGCTAAAATCCGGTGGGAATTTGTGATCCGATGTGCCCTTAGCTTTTGGCGGCTCATTGGTTTCGAGATACTCAACGAGCCTGCGCAAGCGAATAGCAACATCCGGCTCTTCGAGCAGTCCCTGCTTGAACTCGATTGCCATGGGCAGAGCAAAGCCCAGGATGTCGCACAGCGTGCCTTGCGGCAGCTCGCTGTTCAGGAGCTTCACGATGTGCTCGGTAGGCAGTCCCAGAGTGGTGAGCCAGCCTGTAACGAGGCCGGCGAGCTTTTCCGCATCGTCCGCGGCCGCCTGTGCCGGGGAGGGATCGTCCGGTAGCAATTCCACCTGGGCCATGCGGTACGGCTTGGGGCTGGTCAATTCCTTGACAAGGCGCGCGCGGCGCAGGCCACGCAGCAGAATGTTGTAGCGGCCGTCCTCCAACTGGTGATCGGCGATGATTTTGCCTACGCAGGCCATCGTATACAGTGGCGGACTCTTCTCGTACTCCGCCTCGAACCCCGGCTTAAGGAGCACCATCGTGATGAGTCTGTCTGCCAGTAGGGCGTCGGCCGCCATCTGGCGATAGCGCGGCTCGAAGATATGCAGCGGCAAGGTTACGTGCGGGAAGAGCACGACATTGGGCAATGGGAAGAGCCGCACGGTGCCGTCGAAGGCCAGGGGGAGAGTGAAATCATCGCTCATGCGAACTTCCTGTCGGCAACGCTAGTCTTCTTCAGTCTCGAAGTCCTCCGGGGCGGGCCATTGGGCCGGCGGCGGATCGAGTGTAATGGTGGGGATCAGCGTTTCATCCGGGCGTAATTGACGATCGGGGTTGGGATCGGCGAAGAGCGGCTGGAAGCAGCGTTCCATCTGCTCCCAGAAGGCCTGGCGATCAAGTCCGAGATAAGGCGATTCGTAAGCCTCCATGTAGGCGCGGCCGCTTTTGAACAGCTTGGCAGCGCCGCGCAGGTTGCCGTTGCCGAAGTGATAGAGCGCGACCGCCGCCTGAATGAGACCCTGGATGAAGCGGCGCTCCGGCCCTGCGCAGTCGAGCCAGATGCTTTCCCATACTTCATGGGCTTCGAAAAAATCGCGCAGATTGAAAAACAGGATGCCGCCCAGGTAGCGGGTGTCGTATTCTGCCACGGTTTCTGCCATGTCATCATTCTACGGAGTGCGCCGCCAGCGCAAGAAGAAACCCCGCGCGGGCCGGGAAGCACGCACGCGGGGTTCTGGACGACTTTGGATTACTTCTTGGCAACGAAGAGCTTGTCGATCTCTTCGTCCGTCAATTTGTCCTTGCCGTCGTTGGTATCGATCACCAGGGCGGTGCGATTGGGCGTGACCCAGACGAGCTGGTTGCCGAGTTTGAAGACCTCCTTGACCTGGGGTTGCCGTTCCAGGATGCGGAAGTAGGCGGCGCTCTGCGCCTTTACCACTACGGACGGCATCTTGGCGTCAAAATCCTCGTCAATCCACACGCCGCCGTATTCCAGGCAATTGCGGCCGGCAACCTGTCGCAGGGCCGTCTGCGTCAGGCGGCTCTGGTTGCGCAGATTGTTGGCGTCCACGGAGAGATCGACGCCCAGTTGTCCGCCCTGGACTTTCTCCTTGTCCCGTTGCAGAAAGAAGTGGTGGGCCTCATCGTAGGCGCGTTTCTTCGCGCCTGCTTCGCGGAGAGCGCCGAGGTACATGGCGTCACCCCCCTTGGCGGCCCCGTCTTTCAAATGCTCGGTTACCATCTGCTGTTTGGCGTCTTCCAGTTTGGCGCGACTTTCAGAGAGTTCGCCCGGCTTGGACTGGGCGGCCCTGGCGAGATCCATCACTGTTGGCGCAGACAAGGTCTTGCCGCCTGCCGAAGAATTCGCGCCGCGCATGGCCCCCGCGCCGCCTAGGCCGAGACCGCCGCCGAAGCCGCCATTAAAGCCACTGGAAGGACCACCGGCGCCGAAGCCGACGTTGGGCATGGCCCCCGCTCGCGCAACCGGTACCGGCCCATCGGGGACGACTAGATAGCTGGTGTAAGGCGTGGCGATGCCGTACTTCTTGGCCAGGGCAACCGTCTCCTGAACCAACTCCTTGCTCTCCCCGTTGGCGCGGATCTGGTCGAGCAAGTAGCCAACCTTGCGTCGCGCCCACAAATGTTCCACGAAGCCCTTCTCGTCCTTGGTCTTATCCGGGAAAGTCAGCTCATACACAAAATTGCGGGGTTCGCTACCGACCATGCCGTTTAGCGTGATCGCCGCCGGGCCTTTACCGTTGTAGCGGCCCAGCACCACAAGCTGGCCGCCATGGAAAAGGTCGGGCAGTTGAGGAGGATAGATTTCCTCCAGGCGCACGTCGTTGCTTGCGGTCAGTTTCAGGTTGGCCAGCACCGGATGACTGATCTTCGTGTACAGGCTGCTCACCTTGGCCTCGATGTCCTCGGCGGGACGGACATACGTGCTGACCGCACGAGTTTGCTCCGCCAACTGGTCGAGGAAGGTGGCGTTCACATCATCGCCGACGCCGAACGTGAAGATGCGCGTATTGGCCGTGTTCCGCGTCATGACGTTTTTCATGATGCGATCCACGTTGGTCTCGCCCACGGTGGGCATGCCGTCGGTAAAGAAGACAATTGTCAAGGTCCGGCTGGAATCGCTGCCGCGCATTTCGAGAGCCGCGGCGAGAGCATCGTTGATGGCCGTGCCGCCGGTGGCCTCCAGGGCATCGACCCATTTCTTGGCCTGTTCTACCTGCTCGCTGCTACTGTCCACGAGGCTGTCGCGGTAGCGGTTGACCGTGGTGGCGAAGTTCATGACGCCAAAGCGGTCTCCCGGATTGAGGTTGCTGAGACAGTACTTGAGAGCCCGCCGTGCCTGATCCATCTTGGGGCCGCGCATGCTGCCGGAGGTGTCGAGCACCATCACCATGTCGCGCGGGATCGTCTGCGACTTGCTCATCTCCAGGCGGGGGGAAATCATGGCCAGGAAGAAGCCCTTCTCGCTGCTGATGGGCCTTTGCATCAAGGTGGTGAAGCCGATGTCCTTGTCCCCGGTCGCGTAGAAGAGCTGGAAGTCCTTGTCGAGCCAGGCCTGGTTCTTCTCGAACTTGACGACCGCCTCGTGGTCGTTGGGCCGGGTGATGGCGATCGCATGCGTGGGGCTATAGATGTTCTGGATCGGGTGCTGGGACTTGATCGTCGCCTGGATGGAGAATTCCTGCAAGGTACTGGTGGCCTTGCCGTCGGTCTTCAAGGGGTAAATGTACTCGACGGCGCCGGCATCCTGGGCGGCCATGGCCGTGTAGCTAATAGCCACCTTCTGATCGCTCTTGGGCAAGATGGGGAAGACCTTCATGCGGAGCAGATGGTTATCCATGTACTCGAGCAAGCCGGGGTCCTTGGTACGGCTGACGATGTCGGTGTAGATTTGCCGGGCCTTGGCCGCTTCGAGCATCTCGCCGGAAACTTCCTTGCCGTTCACCCACATCGTGAACTTGTTGACGCTTGCTCCCTTGGGAACGGGGAACAGGTAGGTCGCTTCGAGTTGCCGGTCGGTGTGATTACGGAACGTTTGTTCCACGCGCGTGACCGACACCTGGTCTTCCATGGTGATGGTCACCTGGTGATTCAGCATGGCCAGCGGCGGAATCGATCTTTCTTCCGGAATCAGCAGGCCATGGGCGTCGGCGAGCCCCGTCGAGGCCAGCAAGAGCAAGAACACCGGCACATAGCGACGCATGGAACAACCCCTTTCCTGGCAATGGATGGATGCTTCCCACCAATATAGACGTGGAAAGGAGGCTTTGGTTTCCTCGCGGCGGGCCTGGATAGCAGGGATGTTGCAGAGGCGTTACAAGCCAAGGGGTGGGTGGCCATCTTGGCCAGGACTTATCTACTCATGAAGATGCCCATCGACGCACGCGCGCCGAAGATGTTCATTTGAAAAAGCCCCGATGAGCATCTTCGGCGCGCGATGCAAATCCTTGGTCTATAACGACTAGCAACCTGAAAAGCGCTCTTCTTTCGTCGAAGATGCTCATTTGCAGCCTGTCCGCTGGGAGCCGATTCTTAAGGCGGTTTCAAGCAAACCGCGGCGGGCGCGCATAAGTAACAACCGCGAACAAACCGCTTCCGGGCGCTATTTGCCCTGGCGCAAGATCATCAGCATTTGCATGGTGTCGTCATTGCGTTGCTTGCGGTTGTCCAGAAAGCGTTTGATTTCCGACGACTTGGGATTCGGATGGATGGGATTGCAAGTACCGACTACCACCAGGCGTTCGGGCGCCTTGACGGCCGGCTTACCGGGTTGCGGGCGCGGCACGCCACCCTTCCCTTCCAGGCTTCTGACGATGGCATCGGCAGCGCCCATGGCAATGGGCTTGCGCACATCGAGCCCCAGGGGAGCCGTGGGCTTGGGGGCGGGTAGCTGGGTGGGATCGACGCCGAGGATATTCTTGAGCAGGTCGTGATCGCGCGCAGAAACGCCGTTGACGAGCAGATCCTGAAACTGTGGCTTGCCCTTGCGCGCCTCGAGGCGCCGGTCCTGCTCCGCCACCTGCTTCAGGACGTCCAGCACTTCCTCCGGCTTGACGTTTTCCGTGAACAGGACATAGTCGGTGTCTCTGGAGCCAAAGAGGTAGGGCCTCTCCGCATCCGGAGCCAGGACAAAATAGACCCCTTGTTCCTTGAACGCTGTTTCCATGCGTTGAAGGGCCGTCCAGGTTTGTTTGCAATACAAATCGATATGCTGCGCCGGTTCCTTGTGCAGGCGTTCAAGCAGTTGCAGGCGGGGGCTCTCCCACAGGAGATCGCGCGAAGCAACCTTCATGGCCACTTTTACGTTGGCAAGCTCAAAGTGACCGGGAGGAGGCGGGACGGGAGCCGTCACAAGCGGTTCCGTCTCCGTGACGGGCGATGGCATGAGAAGCCGCTCGCGCTTCTCTTCGTTCTGTACGATGGTCTTCGCCGTCCCCTCGTCCGATTTCCGCTCTGGTACCTTGACGTTGGCGTCGCCCGGCTTGTTGTTTTTTTCAGCCAGTTGTCCGGGTGCGGTCTCAGGAACAACGGCGATCTCAGGTTGCCGCTCGCGGATGGCTTTGAGGTAGTAAACGGATCCGAAGCCCAGGGCGAGAAGCACGGCGGCCGCCGTGGCGAGGCCGAAGCCGCGCGGCACCGCGGACGGCACTTGGGGCGCAGAGATGCGAATGGGCCGCACGACCTGGCTGCCGATGCGCTCCAGAATGCCTTGCGATAGGTCCTGTCCCAGTCTGCACACCGGCAACTGACGCAGCTCATGGGCGTCGTCTTGCAGCTTCTTGAGAACCGAGCGCGCCTCCGGGGACTTGCGCAGACGGCGCAGTACGACCCGGCGCTGGTGGGCGGTGGCCTCGCCATCGACATAGGCGGTCAACAATCGTAGCAGTCGGTCTGAAAGCATTTACTCGCCGTCCCGTTCCAGGATCTCCCGCAGCTCGATGCGCGCCCGGTGCAAGCGGCTGCGAATGGTGCCAATCGGCACGCCTAAAATTTCCGCCATCGCTTCATATTTCTGGCCGTCGATATCTTTCAGCACCAGAACCGCCCGATGTTCCGGCGACAGGCGATTCAGGGCCCCTTGCACGCGGCGTTCCAGTTCGGCCTTTTCGACGGCGTGCTCGGGCCGGCTGAACTCCGAAGGATCGAGCGGTTCGCTGCTGCCTTCTTCGCCGCGCGCGCCGCGGAGCGAGTACACCACGCGCTGCTTGCGCTTCATGCTGATGGCCGTATTGACAGCGATGCGATACAGCCAGGTGAAAAACTGGGAGTCGCCCTTGAAGCTGCCCAGCGACTGGTAGGCGTTCAGAAAAGCGTCCTGCACCACGTCCTGAGCGTCTTCCGCGTTATCGACCAGCCGGTGGACGGTATTAAAAAGCCGATCTTGATAGCGACGAACCAGTTCGCCAAAGGCTGCCGTTCGCCCTTGCAGACATTCAGCGATGAGCCGATGATCGTCGGGGTTCACGGTTCCCTTTGTGAGTTGGACGCCGGGGGCGAACGGATAGTTCCCCGAGAGAGTCCCTGGCCATGACTCAACCCGTGAAGGATGTGCAACTTATGATGCCATAGCCGCATCCGGAAGTCAAAAACAAAGACGCTGCGGAGGCCGATTCGGCGCAAGTAATTGATGGCACGTATCTTAGGTATTCTCGATGTTCTCGATGCTCAGGTCGGCGATTTTCCAGCGATTATGGACAGTTGATTGCGCCTTCCCGGATGCGCAATCCTAGACATATTCCATTAGGTCATTTGAAGAAAGCACTTAATGCATTGCATTGCGCTAGCGCGCACACGCGCACACGCGCACACGCGGCTTTGCAACGCAATTGGCTAAACCTGCGTAATTGCGTTGCGCGTCAGCCAAATGCGTTGCGCGTGTCACTTGTCGTCGGATTGGCCCAGTCTATCTTTCATAGTCTTCATCATCTCTTGAAGCGACTTGTCCATTTGCTCTAAGGCTTCCGAATCCCGCTTGCTGATCTCGTTGCTCTCTTCCAACATACGGAGCGTCTCACGCTTCACAAGCAGGTCGGTTGTCCGATTGATGGCGAACGTGAACGGAACGAGGACGGCTGCCATCATGATAAGCGAGGCCAGGGCAATGGCCTTCCAGCGCCGGTTTGCCTTCCGTAGGCGTTGATTCTCGCTGACCAAGGCTTCGCTGTAGTGGGTCATGTCGCCCTCCCTCTACTGAGCCACCATCGGCAAGATAGCGGGCAGGATTCACTGCCATGTAATACCGACCTTTGCCGCGCCCTTCTTGGCGTACCACTCGATTGCTTCCCAAGTCGTGTAGAGGTCGCGTATTTTGTATTCCACTCGGCCGTGCCCAAACGTAACAATGATAGTGTTTAGGCCGTCGTTCCATTTATAAGCATCGTCGTCAAACACTTTACCTTTTCCAAGAATTGCTTCCACTTCCTCAAGGCTCATCCCCTTTTGAATCCGGTCGAAGTTCTCCAGATTGACCCGGCTCTGATTGGCGCAGATAAGCATAGCGCTTCCTGACAGCCCCAAGAGCAGGACCAGGCCGAGCCAGACGTACCAGCGCTTGAGCAGCTTTCGCATACTCCGATTCTACACTTGTCCATGCGCATGAAAAAGCCCGGCATCATGCCGGGCGCGGTTCTTACTGAGCTACCATCGGCAGGATAGCCGGTTTCTCGTCCGCCGACAACTGCTCATCCTTCCAGAAAACCGGCGTGATGCCCAGCGTCTCTTGCTCTTGAATCAGGCAGGTCAGGTTATGGCAAAGGAACTTGCAAAGCACTTCGTTCACCATCGCCGTGTCGGTCTTGCTAATGACGGAATCCCCGAACTTCCGCTTGACGGTTGAAAAGGTCGATTCGACGTTGCTTCTCTTGTGGTAGCGGTCCATGTACTCTTATGATCAAGCCTGCTGCTGGCGTTCACGAATCGTTAAAAAAACCAGTATTGTCTCAGGCACCTTGGATTTTCATGAAGCGCTGTGTGCTGCTCTGCTTTGCCCTTGCGACGGTAACCGGATTCGTATGCGTGCTAATCCCACCGCAAAGCTGGTTCGGTTTGCTGAGCCGTGGCAAGCTTGAGCCAAAATCCGAGACCGATGGCGGGCCTCCGGAGTTTGTGTGGACTTTTGAACCGGCCGAGCGCGGCGGCATTGCCTCTTCCCCGCTCGTGGCCGGCGAGCGCATCTACCTGTCGGTCATTCATGACGCCGGGCTGGCTACCTACGGCAGGGTGTATTGCCTGGACCGTACGACGGGCAAGCCAATCTGGAAGTTCGACAATGACGGCCGGATGTTGCACATGTACTCGTCGCCATGCCTGGCGGAGGGCCGGCTCTACGTGGGCGAGGGCATGCACCAGAACTTTTCCTGCAAGCTCTATTGCCTGGATGCGAGCACGGGGAAAGAACTTTGGCATTTTCAAACGGCGGGCCACATTGAATCGTCGCCGTGCGTTGCCGAAGGCCGGGTCTTCTTTGGAGCGGGAGACGAAGGACTCTATTGCCTGGACGCCGTCACCGGCAGGCAACGCTGGAACTTTCGCGGCGACATTCATGTGGATACGAGTCCCCAGGTCGTGGGCCAAAGAGTCTACGCCGGTTCCGGCATGAGCCGGCTGCACAAGTCAACGGAGATTTTCTGTCTTGACGCCGCCAGCGGCGCGGAAGTGTGGCGCAAGCGCACGGAGCTGCCGGTCTGGGGATCGCCGGCCGTGGCTGGCGATGCGGTGTTTTTCGGGCTCGGCAACGGCCGGCTGCTGGAGCCGCCGGCGCCGCCGGACCGGCCGGCGGGCGCTTTGCTCTGTGTCGATGCCGGTTCGGGAAGCGAGCGCTGGCGTTTTACCGGGAGCGATGCCGTATTCTGCCGGCCCGCGCTGGATGAGGCGCATGTGTACTTCGGCGCGCGCGATCATTTCTGCTATTGCCTCGACCGAGCCAGCGGCCAACTGGCCTGGAAAGTGGATATGCGCAGTCCGATGATTGCCCGTCCGGTGCTGGCCGACGCGCGGCTCTATGCCGTGAGCAGCGGCGGCCTGGTTCAGTGCCTCGATTCCGGACAGGGCCTGGTCTTGTGGACGTTCGACCTGGCCGCTCATTCGCGGACCCGGCCGCAGGTGTTTTCCTCACCGAGCGTTATCCGCGCGGAAGGCATGGACGCGGGCCATCATTTGCTTTACGTTGGAAGCGAACTATCCAACTCCGTCAGCAGCGCGGCGGTGCTCTATTGCCTGCGCGATTGAGCGGCCATGCGGCGAGGGATGAAAATGCGCTGGCTCTTGTGGCTCGGTCTGGTCCTGGCGCTCCTGGGAGTAGGCCTGCTTGTCGAGCCGACCCGCGTCGTTTGGGGCTATTTGCACGGCGAAAGCTTTTATCGCGGCCGACCGACAAGCTACTGGCGCGGCGCCCTGCTCGATCAGGCGCCGGCTGCCCATGTCGCCAGCCGCAGCGCGCTGAAGGAGGGGGGCGTCGGGGCAGTGCCGGTTCTCATCGAACTGCTGGCAACCGAGCAGGCTCCAAGCTATGCCGAGGTTCGCTGGACGGCGGCGGAGCTTCTCAGGGACCTCGGTCCCGAAGCCGCGGCCGCGACGCCTGCTCTCGTGGCTGCGCTGCAGGACCCGGACCCACACGTGCGCCACGTGGCCACCGCGGCACTCGGCGAAATTGCCCCCGCCGACAAGGAGGTTATCGCCGCGCTGGTTTCGCGTTTGCGGAGCGGCGACCGCCTGAGCGCGGTCAAAGCGCTGGGCCATTTCGCGGCCGATGCCAGGGAAGCCGTCCCAACACTCGTCGAGCTGGTGAAGGACCCGGACACGGAGACACGATTGACGGCGGTCATAATTCTGGGGGAAATCGGGCCCGACGCGGCCCTTGCCGTCCGGGTCCTGACAGAGGCGCTCAGGGATGCCGATGCGACGGTGCGCGAGCACGCCGCGGAGTCGCTGGGCCAGATCGGCACGGAAGACGCGTCGGCCATCGCGGCCTTGAGCGAAGCGCTCAAGGACAATAACCCGCGCGTGCGCCGGGACGCAGTGCGCACGCTAGGTCAGATCGGCGCGGCGGCGAAGGGCGCCGTCCCGGCCATCCGAGGCTTGCAAAAAGACGAGTCGGAAAACGTGCGCAGCGCCGCCAGGACTGCCTTGCGGCAGATCGATCCCCAGGCGAGCAAAGACAAGGGGCAAAAATGAGGCGGCTCACCTGTCCCAGATGACGCTTTCCAGCGCGCGCATGATTTCGCGCTGGGCCCTGGCATCCGTCGCGAGATAGGTGCCGCTGAAGAGATAGACGCGCTCGCCGCGCCGGAAAGCGTAGACCTCGCGGGTCCACCGTTCCTTGCCGCCCAGGTAGCCGTCGAGCTTGATTTGCCGGGCGTTCACGCCATTGATCGGCACAAAGCGGGGGGCTGTTTGATAACGCCAGCCCTGGTCGCCCGGATGTTTCAGCACATACTCGCCCAGGTCGGCGTGTTCATCGGCCAGGTCGATGCGCGTCACGGCAAGCTTCGCAGGCCGGTCGCCGGTGTGTAATTCATACTCTACCAGCATGCATTCCGTGTTCACCGGGCTGGATGGCACTTCGCCGCGGGCGTATTGAATCCACCCGTCCGGCACCAGAAAGCGAAAGCCTTCGCGACTGTTCTTGAATACCGGACCGTTTTCCAGGGCCGGCGCCTGCGGCGCAACACCACAGCCGCTGACCAGTCCGAGTGCCGCCATCAGCGCGATGGACAGGAGCATGAAGCCCGCAGTCCGGAGCAAAGTTGTGGGAAGGGAATTCTCCGTGCGATGAATCCACATAACCTGAGGAAGGCTAAGCCCAATTCTTCTCGGAACCGGCCCGGGTTTAATAATCCAGGGCCGAAATCGATTCTTTTCCTGAACGAGTGGCCAGCGCAACCAATACGTCGGAACTGGTGGTGTTGGCGAGCCCCTTGATCGAGCCGTCGGCAAAAAGAAAGTTCACCACGGCGTCATGCGGCGAGAAGAAGTCGTAAGGCTCCGAATTCGGGCTATTCAGGCTCCGCTTGCAGTAGGCCAGCGTCATGACGGGCGCCGGCTCCAGGACCGACGTATAGACGGGCGCGCCTGCGGTCGTGCGCGCCGTGCCGCCGGTCATGACGCCGGCCCACGGGGTCCAGGTGAACAAAGCCGCCCGTTCACCGACGGCCAGAGTAGTAGAAGTCCCATCAAGGATGTCTGTCAAGCGCGTCTGACTGTTGCAATAGAAAATGCCGTTGCCGACAAAGGGCGGCGTATTGGGTGGGTTCAGCCCGCCGAAGCAGGCCGCGTAGCTATTGGGCATGGCTTCCGCCACCGGCACGCCCTTGCCGTTCTGCACCCAAAACAGGCCCGGCGATTGGTCGGTGGGGCACAGGTAGAGCTTGAGTAATGTGCTGCGGGCCGCCACGTTGCTCGGGCTCTCCACGGGCAGGGAAAAGTCAATCATGCGTGCCACGTTGTCCTGTTCCAGGAACGGCAAAATGAAAGCCGCCCAGCCCCAGCCGGGCGAGCAGGGAACCGTGAAGGCGGCCGGGGGCGGACGATGCAAAATGCGATTCGCGGTGCCGTTCATTACCGGCGGCGGGCTCGGCGGCGCGGGAACATAGAGATAACCGGGCGGCAGCTTCTCCTGGCTATCGTGATAGGCATGCAGGGCCAGGCCGATTTGCCTGAGATTATTCTGGCATTTAATGCGGTTGGCCGCCTCGCGCACCTTTTGCACGGCCGGCAGCAAGATGCCAATCAGCACAGCGATGATGGCAGTCACGACGAGCAATTCGATCAGGGTGAACGCGCGCTGCACCCTGGGCGGACGACGAAACATGGCAGTTACTCCCTGCACCGGGTACCCGGCGGTAACTGAATCATCAAGGACGGAAAGGAAGTTGTCAACCTAAACTTCTCGGTAGCTTGGAAGTCCTGGGCAGGGCTTAACGCCTGGATGGAGATAACAGCCGAATGCTGGCGGCCGGCGGAAAAGAATATCCGCCATAGAGCCCCTGCCATATGGAGCATGCACGATTCGGCAGCACCTCAGCCCGACGCGCCAGTTTTGAAGTTGCGCTTTTCTAGGGTTTGGTCTCATCAGACCCCTGCCGGCTTGCCCGGCAGGTGAAGCAGTTCGGGGGCTAACAAGCGCTGCTCCTCATCATCAGCGACCCCTGCCGGCTCGTCCGGCAGGTGAAGGAGTTCGTCGGCTGCTGCAGCCTGCTTGAACTGCTTCACCTGCCGGACGAGCCGGCAGGGGTCGGGACGAACTCGGGCGAGCCCTCCTAGCCGCTGAACTGTTTCACCTGCCGGACAAGCCGGCAGGGGTCGAGGCTCTTGTAAAAAGCGCAACTTCAAAACGCACCAGCGAGGACCTTGCTTGCTCGGGGGGCTGCTGATTCGCTCACGCTCATTCTAGTGGGCGTCTTGAACCTGGATGCGCACGCCGAGCTTGTGTCCTTTGGACAGAAGGTCCTTGGATTCGCCAGTTTTTAGCCTTACCGTTTGAGTTGTTTTGTCGGGAAACGTAATCGTGAGTGTAGCTCTCCCGTAGGAGGTCTTGCGGACCTCCACAAATACGCTACTCCCGTCACCGGGGATTTCCGCAACGTCGCTCACCACCGCGCCGGCGACGATGATCGGTTCGCCTTGTTGCTTTACTTTACCATCCGCTTCTTTGGTAAGCGCGGCAGCGGAGTACGTCACGCCCGGGGCCGGCGGCGTCTGTGAACAACCCGCAACGGCAATCAAGAATATGCTTAGCAGTAAGCGCATGAAACCTGGGATCAAAAGTCGCCGATGATGCTCTCGTTGCCCGCGCGGGTGGCCAGGGCCATCCAGGTGCCAATATCGATGCCGTTGCTGAGGTAGTGGACCGAGCCGTCGCCGAACAGGAAGGGCACGCCGTTCTGATGCGGGCTCAAGGTAGAATCAGCGTCGTAGACGCCGGGTGTGTTGGGTCCGGTGACCCCGGCATGGCACATCAAGAGAGTCACCTCGGCGCCGAAGTTGCCCGGAGACAGCAAGAATGGGTTGAGGGCGCCGGTTGGCCCGCCCACCCACGTGGAATAGGACAGCCGTACCGTGCGGTCGCCGACGAACAAGGTGTTGCTCAGGCCATCGGTAATATCGGCGACGCGGAAGCCTTTCGTGGCGCGCATGAACGCGCCGGTGTGCGGCGGCGTGGTGAAATCGTCGACGCCGTCGTTGCCGTTGCAGGCCACATAGCTGCCATAAGCCAGGTCCCAGCTGTTGCTGCCGCCGTCCGTCACGGTGAACGTGGTCGTGGAGAGATCCGAAGGACAAAAGAAACTTTTCAGGAAGGTATTGCGGGCCACGGCATTGGCCGGATCGCCCACGTCGAGTTTGAAATTGATCTGGTAATAGAGGTTGTCTTGTTCGAGATAGGGCAACAGGTAAGCGCCCCACCCCCAGCCCGGGCCATTATCAAGCTGCGGCCAAAGCGTGGGATCATAGTAGCCGACCGGGAAACTGCCCCGGGCGTCATGATAATGATGCATCGCCAAACCAATTTGTTTCAGATTATTCCTGCACGTGGTGAGATTTGCCGCCTCGCGGACCTTTTGGACGGCGGGCAGCAGGAGTCCGACCAATATCGCAATGATGGCAATGACCACTAGCAGCTCAATGAGCGTGAAGCCACGGCGCTTGTTCATGTTGGACCTCGGCGCGTAAGCGATGACAGAGTGCAGCGTCTACCAATCGTTAATGATGGTTTCATTCCCCGCACGCGAGCCCACAGCCTGCCAGGTCGCGGGATTGACGCCGTCCGAGACGAAGCGCACGGAACCGTCCGCCAGCCCCAAATTGACGCCTCCGGGATGCCGGCTGCGTGCCGGCTTCCAGGAATGTTCCAGCAGGACGCAGTCCCAGATTTTCGGATTGGGCGGATAGTGATGATCGTAGAGGTTGTACTGGCACTCGCCGTCGGCCCAGCGCGCACCGCGATCCTGATTGAACAGGACGAGGCCGGCACAGGCTGCATCATCCACATTTTGATTCTTCGATAGCCTGCCATACTGCAGACGCACATCGACCTGGGTCGGATCCGTGAGCGGGTTGCCGCCCGGTCCGAGGATTTGCTCCGCCATCATGCCGGTGTTGCTAAGGCCGTCGATGACATCGCGAATTTTGACACTGGAGTTCTGAAAGAACATGCCGTCCGCGTTGGTCCGCGTGCCGCCGTTGGCGCCGCTGCCAAGGCTGCCGACATAGTTGTTTGGACCGAAATTGGGGTCGATCTGCGTCTGCGAATCGCTGGGGCACAGGAGGATGCTCACCTTCTGGGAGACGCCGAACTGGTTCTGCGGAAAGACATTGCCGGCCGCATCATAAAGAGGGTAGGTCATGTCAATCGCGTTATAGATATTAGTCTGCTCCAGATAGGGCGTCAGTTCCGCCACAATCGACCAACGATACCGGGAGGCCGGCACGGTCGGAGCTTTGGGCGAAACCTTGTTCAGGTAGCCGAACGGGAAGGAGCCGGTCGAGTCATGGTAGCCGTGCAGGGCGATGCCTAGCTGGTGCAGGTTATTCTGGCACTTCATGCGATTGGCCGCTTCGCGAACCTTCTGAACGGCGGGCAGCAGCAGGCCAATCAGGACAGCAATGATAGCGATGACGACCAGCAGCTCGATGAGGGTAAAGGCGCGGCGCGTGTTCATGGCGGGCCCCGCTGAGCAAGATGACGGAATCGTAATGTAGAGAGATTATCCCGCTTCGGCCGCCCGGTCAACAGCCTTTGCGCAACTTTCTGCAAATTAATATTTTTGCGGCTTGCGCCCCCGGTAGCCGTCGTGAACGGCCGGAATGATTGACAGCCACGGCCTCTGCCGTTAAGGTTGGCGCATTACGAAGGCGTAATGTTGCGCCCAGGTGAATTTTCTCCGGAGGAAAGCCAGCATGACCCTGCCAAGAACCCTGGGACCGGCCATTCTGCTGCTGACGGCATTGACGATCGGGGCGGAGCAGGCTCCCAAGGGCCAGGTCGATCCGCAAGCGAAATACGAGCCGCGCTCCAGTCCGGGCGCAGGCCAGCAATTCTTGCAAAAGTTTGTCGGCGACTGGGACGTCGTCAAGACGTTCCATCCCCGTTCCGGAGAGCCGGTGCGCATGACGGGTCAATGCCGTCAAGCGATGATCCACGACGGCCGGTTTCTCCAGTGCGAATTTACCTTCGATCATGCCGGGACAAAAACGACGGGGCTCGGCATCGTCGGCTATGAAGTTGACTCGGGCCGCTTCACCAGTGTCTGGACCGATTCGCGGTCGACGCGAATGTCGCTGCGCCAGAGCCAGGATAAGTTCACCGGCGAGGAAATTGTCCTGTACGGGCGCTCGCTCAATGACGGCGCCCGTACGCCGGCCCGGACGCGAACGGTTACGCGGCTTGAAGATGATGGCCGCAAGCTGGTACATCGCCAGTACCTGATCGGGGCGGAGGGCAAGGAACGACTGATGATGGAGCTATTGATGACGAAGAAAGCGAAAGCCGCGGAGAAATAGTCAAGCGTCGGCCGAAGCTGTTTGACGGCCCGGCAGCGAGATCGTGACGCGTGTTCCCTGCTGCG
>DASZFN010001047.1:0-3727 GCA_035939715.1 Gemmataceae bacterium
GCACCTGGCCCACGTTCTTATCCAGGTACTCCGCCGAAGTGGCATACGCCGCCATGATGCCCTGTTTGTCTGCTTCGGTAAGTTCGCGGAAAACGGCCGGGAGGCAGCGGTAATCCTCCGGCCCGACAGCTGGCACTTCGAACGAGCGCGGGCCGTGCCGGCCGCGGTATTCCACTGGGAACCAGAACGGCGCGTGGGTCTCATAGAAGCTTACGTATAGGAAAAACGGCTTGGCCTTCGGCACAGCCAGGTACTGGGCCGCTCGCGAGGCGAGGAACGTGCCGAACATGTCGGCATCAACGGCGGCATAAGGCAAACAGCCGCTGTTCAGCCACACGCGGCCGGGATCGGCGAACGGCTGCCACGGGCCGAGCATGTCGCCGTCCGTGTGGGGCGAAACCCGCCCCTTCTTCGAGAGCCAGGCTTCGTATTCGCTCCAATCGACATAGACATCGAATTCATGCCGGCGCGGCCAGTAGTAATGTGTTTTCCCAAAGGCGGCCACTTCGTAGCCGGCTTGGTGAAGGAAAACCGGCAGCGTGACCTCGTCGTCGGGGAGCGGGGTCTGTGACAGAGTAACCCCGATCCGCCGAGGATAGCGCCCCGTCCAGAACGACTGCCGAGAAGGGGTGGAGAGTGGACAGGTAGAAAAAGCGCGATCAAACCGTATCCCCTCGGAGGCCAGGCGGTCGAGACAAGGGGTCCGAACGATGCGGTTCCCGTAGGCGCCGCAGATGTCCGGCGTAAAGTCATCCGCGCAGATCCATACCACGTTCGGACGCAAGGATCCGCGTTCCGGGCCGCGACCACGCCGACGCAGAGCAGCCGCCAGATGACTGATCCACTTCCCGAGCATCGTCACGCATCTTGACCTGATTCGAGTAAGGCCGGCAACCTCTGTTGGTAGTGTATGCGGGCGGACTAGGTATCCCATCTACGCGAGCTGGGATTCTGGGGGTGGCGAAACCCGCAAGATCCTGCCAGCGGCTGTGTGTCCGTCAAGGAAGTGTTCAGCTCGCGCTTGAGGTTGTTCAACGCCGGGCGCTGAGGCTACCTATGGTTGGGTGGAGGACGAGCGCAGCCCGCCGACATCGCGCGTATTAATGAATTTAATCTTATGTTCGCTTCATCTTCACCTTAGATCAGCGGCGTAACCTTTATTCTCTTCCGCGAGAGGAGCTTTCAGCCAAAGCGGAAAAGGTAACGATAAGAAAAAACCGGCAAGGCAGCCAAATCAAGAAACGGCACCGTTCGGCAAGAACTCCAAAAGCTTCCATAGACATTAAGAAGCTTAGCCGAGGAGATCGGCGACATAAAGAAGTTTGAAAGCCTGCTCAAGAAGCTTGAGTAGAAAAAGGAAACCAGTTAGTCAGGAGGAAGCAACTGGGCCACGGCCCCAAGGCCGCTGGATCGGCTGACGCTGCCTATTGCCGATGTTGAACCATCGCACACCACTGATCGGCAGCAGGACATGACTGACAAAGAAGCGCTCCAAGAAGCGCGCAGACGCTGGGGTCGGCGAGGCAGCGTAATACATCGGCGGGAATGGTTGCCACCCTGGGCCATGCGCTACTCGGTTGGAATACACGAGAACTGGCTGGATTTTGAGTGCTTCGGGCATGGCATGTCCTGGGAAGAAGCCTTTGCGGCGGCTGAGAGAATTCAACAATCAAGCAACAATATTGACCGCGACTGATTCCGCTCAAAAGACCTGCTCGTAAGATACGTTTCGTGCCGTTTGATCCTTCTTCTGAATCGCAGCGTTCGCTGTAGAAAGGCTCTGCCATGGTTAAGGTCAGATGGATTGCCTGTGTGGTCGTTGGCCTCTTCGCGCTCATGTCGGGATGGGCCGGTTCTGCCAGGGCCGCTGATACGGAGTACCATGTCCTCAAGAAAATCAAAATTAGCGGAGCAGGCGGCTGGGACTACCTCACCTGCGACCCGGAAGCCCGGCGCCTGTACATCAGCCGGGCCACTCGGGTCCAGGTCATGGATGTGGACAAGGGAGAGATTATTGGCGAAATCGCCAATACGCCCGGCGTGCACGGTATCGCGCTTGCGCCAAAGTCGGGCAAGGGTTTCACGAGTAACGGCCAGGATGGCACGTCTACCATCTTCGACCTGAAGACTCTGAAGGAATTGGACCGCGTCAAGGTCGGGTCGCGGCCGGACGGCATCATCTACGATCCCGCCTCGGAGCGCATCTTCACGTTCAACGCCGGCAGCAAGGACGCCACCGCAATTGACGCCGAGAGTGGCAAGGTGGCAGGCAGCGTTCCGCTGGGCGGCAAGCCCGAATCGGCCGTGTCGGATGAAAAGGGCCAGATTTATGCGAACCTCGAGGACAAGGATGAAGTGGTTGCCTTCGACGCGAAAGAGCTGAGCGTCAAGGGACGTTGGTCGGTTGCCCCTGGCAAGAGGCCGGTCGGCCTGTCCATGGACCGCAAGAACCGCCGGCTGTTCGTGAGTTGTGGCAACGAGAAAATTGTGGTCCTGGATGCAGAGGGCGGCAAACCAATCGCCGATCTCCCAATCGGCAAGGGTACTGATTTTTGCGTTTTCGATGCCGGCGCCAACCTGGCTTTCAGCTCCAACGGCGACGGCACACTGACAATCGTTCACGAGGAACCGGCCGGCGAATACAAAGTCCTCGGCAACGTGAAAACTGAGCCCGGCGCCCGGACGATGGCCCTGGATACTAAGACGCACAATATCTTCCTGGTCACGGCCAAGTTCAAACCCGCTCCGCAGGGCAAGAGGCGAGGCGCCATGGAGCCCGATTCGTTTGTTGTGCTCGAAGTCGGTAAGTAAGAGCGAGCGGCAGAATGATAGCCGTGCTTTCGCCCACGAGGCCCTATATGGGGCCTCGTGTCATTGATTCGTCGCGACCAAACCGTGCAAGCTGGCCAACTAACCCGGCGCCGCAGGCGTGTGAAGGCGCACGAAGCCGGAGAGTTCATCACCCTCGGGCCAATCGAAGCTATTCTCGCTTTGATGCGGCTCGGTTTACAGAATGACCGTTATGAATGCCGACGAAAAGCCGCAAATCGAGAAGGGCAAGAAGTACAAGGTGACAACCGCTCGCGGCATCCGGATTGTCGTTGCGATTGGCCCCGATGAGGGTGGCAAGACTTGGCTAGTTCGGGAGGGCAACGGCGTCTTTCATGCTTCGGTTGCTGAGTTGGTTCCGGTGAATGACAACCGTGGAGATTCCTGAAGAAAAAGACCGATACGCTCCCCTGGGAGTGCGGAAGGGAAGGGACCCGGCGCATTGGTTTGGGACACACGCTCCGGCGCGCAAGCGGCTGAGATCCGCTGCACTTCACTCTTCTGGCTGTATGCCATCGAGTTCTCCGCCGATGGTCGGTGGCTCTTGACCACCACCAGCGACGGCCGCGAGCTGTTCTGGCAATTGCCCGGCGGCCGGCTTTTGTGGAGCCTGCGGACGCACTGGCAACCACAATGGGCTTACCTGTCCGCCGATGCGCGCATCCTCGTCACGAGGAATCCCGAAGAAGCGCAACTGTGGGTGATGACTGGCCCTGGTGAGCGTAATCGCTAGGGCGTACGGCAGCATCCCAGCGACCGAGGCTGGGATGCTTTCAGTCCGCAACGCAACGCTGGGCGATTTTCGCTGGCTATTCGTCGAAAACATGGATCAAATACACGGCATCGCGGAGTATAAGATAGCGACGGTTTCGCAGATCTGGAGCCAAGGCATGCCGTC
>DASZFN010001048.1:0-6477 GCA_035939715.1 Gemmataceae bacterium
AACCTGGCGGGCATCTTGGGCACGCTCACCGTCCAGGGCGGTAGCGGAACGGCCAATCGCTTGATTGTCAGCGATTACGGCTCGGCGAACTCGGACGCGGGTGTCGTCGTGACCAATAACAGCATCACGGCCTTCGCGCCCGCAAGCATTTTCTACTCCGCAGCCGGCAAGTTCACGGACGGGACTATCAATGACGGCATCCTGTTGCGGGGCTCGAACAAGGGTGGCAACACCTTCAACGTTCAGAGCACCCTCGGCGGCAGCACCACCGAGATCGATGGCGACGGCGGCCTCAGCGACACCTTTAACGTCTCATCGGATGCCGGGACCAACAATGGCAACCTGGCGGGCATCTTGGGCACGCTCACCGTCCAGGGCGGTAGCGGAACGGCCAATCGCTTGATTGTCAGCGATTACGGCTCGGCGAACTCGGACGCGGGTGTCGTCGTGACCAATAACCGCATCACGGCCTTCGCGCCCGCAAGCATTTTCTACTCCGCAGCCGGCAAATTCACGGACGGGACTATCAATGACGGCATCCTGTTGCGAGGCTCGAACACGGGTGGCAACACCTTCAACGTTCAGAGCACCCTCGGCGGCAGCACCACCCAGATCGATGGCGACGGCGGCCTCAGCGACACCTTCAACGTCTCGTCGGATGCCGGGACCAACAATGGCAATCTGGCGGGCATTTTGGGCACGCTCACCGTCCAGGGCGGTAGCGGAACGGCCAATCGCTTGATTGTCAGCGATTACGGCGACACCACCGCCGGCCGCGACACCTTTATTCAGGTTTACAACAACCTGCTGCACGGCTTCGCCCCGGGCGACGTCTATTACAGCGCTGCCGGCGGCGGCCAGTTCAACAACGCCTCTAGCAGCGGCATCCTGCTCAAGAGCAGTTACACGCTGCCCAGTACCTTTGTCGTCTACAGCACCCTTGGCGTGCCCAACCTCAACTACGTCAGCCCGGCGCCGGCGACCACGACTTACGAGATCGACGGCGGCCAAAACAACGACACTTTCAACATCGGCGACACCCACGCCGGCAACAGCGGCAACCTCGACCTCATTCAGGGCCTGGTGACAGTTGTCGGCAACGGCGGCAGCGATTCCCTGGTCGTCAACGACGAGGCCAACAAGAAAACCAGCAATGGCGCGCACGCCTTCAATTACCTGGTCACGCCCACCCAGATCATCAACGACCCGACCCCCGTAAAAACCGTGCCTGCTGCAACGATCCCGCCCACGCGCACCTTTGCCACGGGCGGCGTCATCTACAACGCCAGTGCCACAGCCACCCGGAACTCGGTCACCACGTTGCGGGTGGATGGCACCGACGATGTCAACATCTTTTCGGTCACGCCGAGCACCTTGACCACCTACACGATTAACGGCAACCTGCCGGCGAGCGGGGTGCCGCTGGCCGGCGGCGGAGATTACCTCAAGCTGGATACGAGTCACTTTAGCGACCAGATGGGCGGCCGGACCTTGCACATTACCTCAGTGGGCAATGGCAACTGGACCTTTGATCCGTTGACCAACACCCATCCGGTCTACTTCGAAAGTATCGAACGTTTCAATCACGTGGCCATCACGGCCAAGGTGGAAACGCTGCCCAATCAGTCGCCCGCCGTCGTCGTCCGCGACGCCGAAACGGGGCAGATCAAATTCCAATTCACTCCCTATTCCGACATCACGGGGGGCGCCAGCGTGGCCGTCGGCGATGTCAACAACGACGGCCTGCCCGACGTCATCGTGGCACCCGGTCGCAACCAGCCGGCCATCATCACCATTTACAGCGGTACGCCGGACGCCAGCGGCAACTACGCGCATATGCCGCTGGTCAGCTTCCCGGCCTTTACCATGTCTTTCCGCACCGGTATCAGCCTGGCCGTTGGCGACATCAACGGCGACGGCGCCAACGACCTGGTGGTCGGTTCGGGGGCAAGCATCGGCAACGGTTTCCAGCCCTATGTCGAGGTGTTTGACGGCCGGACGCTCTTGCAGGGAACCGCCGGCGCGGCGCCGACGCAACTGCCTGGATCACCGTTCCTGGCCTTGGAACCATCGTTCACCGGCGGAGTGAACGTGGCGGTAGGCGACCTGAATAACGACGGCAAGGCCGACATCGTGGCCACGCGCATGAGCGGCAAGGCGACGGTGAGCGTCTTCACTTACACGGGCAGCGGCTTTGGGCTGGCCCGTACCTTCATCGCTTACACGACCGCGCTTAACGGAGGTCTGACTGCAGCGGTGGGCGATTTCAATGCCGACGGCTGGAATGACATCATCCTCGGCTCGGGACCCGGAGCGTCGCCGGCGGTGATGGTCTACGCCGGAGGCCCGACGCTGTCCAGCTCAACGACCACGCCGCCGCCCTTGCTGGCGCTGTTCCACCCGAGTCCGGCAACCTTCACCGGCGGAGTGGCAGTGACCACGACCCCAGTCAACGGCGGCGACCCAGGCACGATCGAGCGCGTCTTCGTCACCGCCAACTTGGTGGGAACAGCCTCCTTCTTCTGGTACAGCTTGCTGGGCACCGACCTGTTGCCCACGCCCAACCAGCTTTTTGTTTCGGCCGCCTACCGGGACATCCTGGGCCGGTTGGCCGACCTGCCCGGCCTGACGTCCAGGAGGAACGAGCTCGATCAGGGCAGCCTTTCCCGCTCTCAGTTCGCCAGCGACTTGACCCATAGCTTTGAATACTTCTCCGACATCGTGACGACCGCCTACCAGCGCTACCTGGGCCGGACCCCCGCTTATGCCGAGATGTCCGGTTGGGTGATTGGCATGGAAGGCGGTCTCAGCGACGAGCATCTCGAGGCCATGTTCATTGGCTCGGCGGAGTATATCCAGGACCACGGCGGCAGGGCCGACCAAATGCGTGGCTGGATCAAGGGTATGTATCAAGACCTCCTGGGACGGACGCCGGCGCAGGCCGAAATTGAGGGCTGGGTCACCGCGATGACCAACGGCATGAGCCCCACGGACGTGGCCTTCGGTTTTGCCGCAAGTGTGGAGCGCGAGACGCAGCGTGTCACGGCCGATTACCTGCGGTACCTGGAGCGGCAGCCGTCCGCCAGCGAGGTCAATGGCTGGGTGCAGTATTTTGAAATGAGCGCCCGCAACGAAGACGTGATTGCCGGCTTTGTCGGCTCCGACGAGTACTTCCAGAGAAATACCAGGTAGCGGTCGCGTTATGTCTCGGTGAGCGGCCGGCTTACGCCGCCCGCTCGCTAATGGTGGGTTAGTAATTGATCCCGAGCGACACCTGGAAACCGAGCAAGCTCAGGTTGCCGTCCTGCTTGGAAGCGTTGCCGACCCCGAAATAGGTTTGATCGACTACCGCACCGCGCACGAATACCTCGCTTTGCTTCAACGCGCTCGCATACTCCAGGCCCAGTTCCAGTTCCGCAACTGGTACGGTGTCGTCGTTGCTAAAAGGAACCCGAAAACTATTCGCAGTCATCGTGGGTGCGCCAATCGGGTTAAATGCGCCAGCCGGATCGTTGATAATTCGGCTGCCGCGGGTTTCCTGGTTGGTCCGGCCGACGACGAGCGAACCCCGGGCGCTGCTGAACAGGGAAAGGTTCGCTGCAAACGGGCGCCAGTTCATCTGTCCGGAGATGGTGGGGCCGCCACCCTGGAAGCTGTGACTGTGCTGGAGCGTTTCGGTCAGGGTGGCCCCGGCGGCGCTATTAGTCAGGAAGCCATTGTAATGCTGGGCCAAGTCGAGGTAGCGGCCGCCCAGGCCGCCCACCAAGGACAGGCAGGTGCACTTCCATTCGGCGGTACACTCCACATCAACCGCGTTGATCCTCAGGTCGCTGGTGAACGCAAAGTGGTCCACACTGCTGGGCGCGCCGGGAAAATTGACAATGAAGGGCGATGGGCCGCCAAACAACCCCGCCAGACCTGGATTTTGTTGCGGCACGTTCCCGGCCGGCGTGTTGAACAGGAAGGGAGAGGGAGTGACCGCGATAATCGGCGCGCTGGGGGAGTTGTATTGCTGGGAAGTTACATCCACGGCGGCAGTGCTGGAATTTCCATCCAGGTGGAAATAGCGCGAGCGGAACCCAAAGCCGTCGGGACCGGCCGCACCGAGCCAGAAAGCGAAGGCCGGTTGCATGTTCCAGTCAAACTCCGTGGTCGGCGACGTCCCCGTGGCGACCGTGCCCGCTGCGTTGGTGGTCGAGGAAGTGACACCGAAGGCCACATTGTTCTGATAGAAAGGCTGGAGGTAATAGAAACTGCCACCTCCCAAGACCTGCCAGCTACCGGTGGCTGCCGGACCATCTATGTGCGTGGGCGGCGTTGCGATCACCGGCACGGTCCCAGAAGCATCTGGTAGGGGCACGGAGGTGGCTGCCGGACCTACTATGTGGGTGAGCGGCGGTGGGATCACCCGCACGGTCCCGGCAGCATCTGGAAGGAGTGCGGGGGTGGCTGCCGGAGGCTCTATGCCCGTGAGCGCAGGTGTAATCACCCGCACGGACGGGGGAGCTGCCGACGTTTGGGCGCGCACGCCCATACAGATCGCCAGGGAGGCACACAAAGCGATCACGAAACACGGTTTCATGAGTCGGTCTCCAGCGGCGCCACCATTTCGGACGGCTCACGGGCCAGGAGGGCCGCAAGCTCCAAAAATCCAGTTATGCCGGTTATGCCGGGAACTACGGTCTTTCGGCTTCTCAGAGAGTTTCGGAAAAAGTGGCGCTTGACGGTGAACCGTACTCTGGTCAGGCAGGCAGTCCTGCCGGCAAGCGTCGGCACAAGCCGTACAGTTTAGCGGAGCGCGGAGACCCGGGACTTTGCGCCGAGGATCGGTCTCTTTGTGCAATCTGCGTGAAGTACTCGTCCGATGCCATAATGCCCGCAATGACTTGCGCATCCTCCGCCGCGATCGGAGGGGCCTGGGCGGCAAGGGGTGAAACCAGAGCCAGAACCATCACGAAGACGAGTAATTGTTTCCTCCATGACACAGGAAATCTCCTTGTTCTAAACCTTTCTGAGCACTGGTTTTCTGAGGTTTCGGGCAATTTCCTTCATGGCGTATGTCCAGGATACGTGTTTTTAAGGCAGGGCAGACCGGCCCGAGACCCATGCATTTGACAAAACCTGCATTGTCCTCCAACTCCCTTTCCCTGGCAAAACACTACGTTGTCAGATTCTTTGAAAGTTTTCGGCTTTCCCTCCCTTGGCGAATTGATGAGTTTTCCGGGAAACTCTCAATAATCCGTCCCGTCGCCACGCGTTTCGTGACTTTCCTAATGGACCCCGAAAATTGGACCACCGGTCGGCATTCCACAGGTTGAGCGGCTTCCACGGTTCCCACACCGCGAATCGGCGCGGCGGTCCACCTCTAGCGGGGCCGCTCCACCTCCTCCGGCACAGGGATCTCCGAGCACAGGCTACCGAGGAAACGGATCAATTCTTTACCACGCGCACCCAGTCGACCAGCACCTTGACCTTGTTGGCCTTGATCTGCTCAACGGTCGCGGCCGGAATTCCTGGATAGGGCGACTTGGCGCCGTTGGTTTTGACTGGATAAGCCCCACCCAGCGCCAGATTGAGAATGAGATACTTGGGATTGTCGAACGCCCAACGGCCGTAGTGCTCGACCATCGTGCGGGTGGCGCGATAGATGACGCCTCCGTCGGCGCGAAACACCAAGCCGTTGGGCGACCAATCAACGGAGTAGACGTGCCAGGCGCTGGCGTCCTTGTCCGTGGGAAAGTAGAACTTGTTGACCAGCGGCGTCTCGCCGAAATAACCACGACCGTGGAGCGCCACGCTGGTCCAGTCCGGCTCGCCGACGTTCTCCATAATGTCGATCTCGCCGGTATCCGGCCAGCGGCCGTTGCCCAGGGCCCAAAAGGCGGGCCAGAGCCCCGCGCCGGCCGGCAGCTTGATGCGCGCGGCTGCCGTTCCGTAGGCAAACTCCATCTTTGCCTTCGTGTCAATGCGCCCGGAAATGAAGTCGAATTTCCTTCGCTCCCGTGTCGTGAATCCCGGCCGGTAGCGCGGCTGGATAACCAGAGCGCCGTTCGCGGCACCAGCGCTGTCGTCGCCGTGGGTGATGTAGATGGTGTCGGGGGAGTCCACGTATGCCTGCTGCTCGTTGTTGACGGTTACGCCGGTAATGCGGACGTTCCACTTGGAACGATCCAACGTGGTTGAAGCGAAGTCGTCGAAGAAGACGACCGTGCTCTCAGCCGTGCCGCGCCGCTTCGCGGAGGCGTCATCGGCCGTCAGGGGGCAGGTGGCTACGACGGTGGCGCCAGCGACTACTACGGCCGCTAACGCCAGCTTTATGGTTGAAGCGATTGCTGCCATGTTTGGGACTCCGTTGGCGGGCGGGCGTAAGTATTTTAAAGAAACAGCCGAAAGAAATGCAGGCACCGGAAAGAATCTCAAAGTATCTCGTTCCGTGGGGCGTAGAAGTCTTTGGCCCGGTTCCTGCGCTTCCATAGA
>DASZFN010001049.1:0-10239 GCA_035939715.1 Gemmataceae bacterium
GACGTGCCACCCGGAAACGGCAATTGCTAAGGCACCTGGCCTGGAAGACCGTTCAGTCTAGCGCAGCCTCTTTTTGAACTTCTGTAGTTCCGCCGCGGCTGCTTTGATCTGATCCTGAAGATTCGTCAGCTCTTCTTCGAGGCGGGCATTCTCATGCTCCAGCTTGAGCGTCTCGGCGTTGTGCTGTCTGCGCTCTTTCTCGCGTTCCAGTTCATCGCGCAGCGCCGCGAGCTGAACCTGTGCCTGAGCTAGTTGCTCTTTCAACTGTTGATTGCGCTCCCTGGCGTTGCTGGATTGCCTAACACGGCTCTGTCCGATCTGCGGCCCGGTGAGCTTTTCGCGATCGAAAGGCTCGCCGCCGTTCCGCGTGATGGCGGCACGAATCAACCTGGGGTCCGCCTTCTTGTCAATCGTGTACACGGCGCCGTCCGCGAACACGGCCTGGAAGTCATCACGTAGCTGCGAGCCGAGGGCCGGCAAAGGGCCCAGCGGATCGTAGCTCAGGTCCTGGGGCTTCGTCCATTCCACGCTCTTTTCCGCTTCCACGACCAGAAAGGTATTCGCCGTACCATCCGTAAAGCTGGAGAACCTGATTGACGGTAATTCGAACCCTTGAGCCCGTCCTGCGAAATACTTGCCTCTCTCAAAGGCTGTCCCCGGACCAACAAAAACCTGGTATAGAGTCGAGGGCGAAAAAGCCCAACCCTGGTCCGGCGCCGGCTGGTAGACTTTTGGCAGTTGGCCCAGGAGCCGCTTGTTGTGCGGACTATCCCAGGGTTCATCCACATGGAACAGTCGATAAAGCTCCTGCTCTTCAAGATAGGGAAGTAGGGCGACGCGCCAGCTTAGAAGCGGCTTGCCGTTCCTGTCATAAATCGCCGGCGCCGGGAGATGTCCATGCGTTTCGTGGTAGGAGTGCATGGCCAGGCCGATGCATTTGAGATGAAGCCGGCTGATGGCCCTGTCGCGCTGCGATTCTTGATTGGCAGATTGTTCCGTCACAATCCTCGGCTCATACGGACGACCATCCGGGACACCCTCGGGCACGATTCCCTGTTTTATGTCCGGCTGACCGTTGGCATGATCGGCGGCCCCGGCAGCACTCGTCCCATAGCTCAGCAAACCCGCGCCAGAGCCCACCAGTCCCAGGACCAGCAGCAGGGCAGCCAGGCATTTCACCTTCGTCAAGAACATGGTACGCATCACTCCTTCCATCAATGCAGCGACCCGGGCGTTAATCACGGCCGCAGCCATGTTTTCTGAACCTATCAGCAATGCGGACTTCACCGTATGATCGAGCAGCGTCGCAGACATGGCTCGGTCGGACGCCGCAGCGCCGAGGAGGCCGGCCGACAAGGCCAGCCCGCGGCGGCTCAAGCGCCAGCGCAGGCGTTCGCGGGCGCGCGCGAGACGCGATAGCACGGTCCCCTTGGGACAGCCAAGCGCACGCGCCGCCTCTTCGTTGGTCTTGCCTTGCAGATAGCAGAGCACAAACGGCGCACGGTACTTTTCCGGTAAACGATTTACTTCCTGGTCCAGCACCAGGCCAAGATCATAGTCCGGCAGTTGCCCCGAATCGGTGCTCGCAAGCCTCTCCGCCAGAGCCTGAGGCAGGGGGCGGACGGAAGCGTCCCATGCGCGCGCCGTCAGCGCGATGCGATAGGCGACCTTGTATAACCAGCTAGCCAGCGAGGCACGTTTGGTGATGGCAGCAGCCTTGCTCACCAGCGTGAGAAAGGTGGCCTGAAAAGCGTCCTCGGCATCCTGTTCCCGCCGCAATAGCCGCCGGCACAGGTTGAGGACCATGGCCCCATGCCGCCAAAGGAGCAATTCAAACGCCGCCTCATCACGCCTGGTCACAAAGCTTTCGAGCAAACAAGCATCCGAGACAGCGGCAGTCCGGCCCGGGTCCGCAATGCGGCGAATCTGACGCAGAAGTAATTGAAGCTGGCCGTTTGGCATGGCGTGCGCTGCCCGGTGAGCCTATGACTGCGCTGTCCACTCTATATAGAGGGCGGCAGCCCGGCCAAGCTTCCCTTTTCTTTGGTGGGGGTCACCGAGCTTCCGCACGCGCCACGGCCGCCGGGCTGGCCAGCACGGTTGGGGCCACTTGATCCGGAGTCTCCATGGACTCCTCTGCCTCAGCCGGCAACTCATGCTGTTCCCACCAGGAGCTTGCTTCCTTTGGGGTCCACTGGCCGGAACATCGGCACGCCGCCAGGTCTTGCTCCAGGCTCTCGGCATCCGGATAGCGCCGGGCCGGATCCTTTTCCAGGCAGCGCAAGACGATTTCTTGCAAGTCGGACGGTATGTCCGGATTCAGGTTCCCCGGCGGCACCACCGGATCGCGGGCATGGGCAGTGAGAACTTGCATGATCGTGGGCCGCTCGAACGGGATGGAGCCGGTGAGCAGGTAATAGGCCACGGCGCCAAGGCTGTAGATGTCGCTGCGCGCATCCAGGTCGGACAGGCCCATCGCTTGCTCGGGAGACATGTAGGCGGGGGTGCCGGTCAGCAAGCCTTGCTGCGTCAGCCTGGTCTCAACGCCGGCCAGCCCCTGGTCTTTCACGAGCCCGAAGTCTAACAGCTTGGCGACGTCGTAGACCTTGCCGCGTTCGCACGTGATGATGTTGCTCGACTTGATGTCTCGATGGATCAGCCCGACGCCGTGAGCCTCGCGCAGCGCGTGACAGACTTGCCGCAGAATATGCACGACGCGCGCCGGCGGTAGGGGACCGTGCTTGCCGACCAGATCCTCCAGGCTCCAGCCCGGCAAGTATTCCATGACATAGTAAAACGAGCCGCACTCGGCGTGTCCGTAGTCGTAGATTTCCACCGTATTCCAGTGCGTGAGCGTGGCCATCGCCTGCACTTCGCGCTCGAAGCGGCGCAATACCCTGGCATCGCCGGCCTGTTCCGGGCGAATCAACTTAATGGCGCACGGACGCCGCAGCAACAAGTGCTCGGCCAGGTAGACTTCCCCCATGCCGCCGGCGCCCAGGCGTTTTTTCAAGCGATAGTGGCCCAGCTCGGCGGCTTCAAAAGCACGGGCATGAAGCTCGCTGATTTTGTGCGAGCCAAAGATGGCGATGGCACAGCCCACCAGCAGCGTTACCGCCATATCACCGACATAGTTCCGCAGGTAAAGCCCGTTAACGTCGTCGAACAGGCACAGCCAGACGGTCATGGCGACGGGAAATGCCGTCAGGACGCCGACTACCACCAGGCTGCGCCGCCAGGTATTGGGAATAAAGGCGCCGTACACGGCGAGCAACGCAAACCAGCGCAAGGCCGTCTCCATGTTGGCCATGCGTACAATTTGTGCTTCCTTGCCGGTCGCTGCGGCGTGGGCAGGTACTCCCTGGCGGAAGGAAAGGTAATGCATCCAGGCAAAATACCCGGCCACAATCCCAAAGAAGGTCATCTCCACGATGCGCAGCCAGCGGAAGGAGAGCCCGCTCTTGCTCCAGAGCAGCGCTGCCAGCAGGGCCAGGATCAGCGTCACACTCCCTTGCACGATGCGGAAGGGTACGAGCGGCCCGACCTCCTGCGGCGGATTGAAGAAACCCAGAAGGAGAAAGCCGGCAAAGCCGCCGACAAAGATCAGGGTCGCCATAAGGAGCCGTGTGCGCAACAGCGCTTCGATCGCCTGCGTAAGCTGGGGCGTGGAACCGGCCATCAAGGCGACCCGGCAATGCCGGCGCGGGCTGTTGACCGTTTGCGGCGGATTGGAATTCTCAGAAGCGATTTGCGGCCGGGCGCCCTGTGTTTGGTTCATGGCTGTTGCCGGTTCCGAAACGAGTGCGGTAAACAAAGAAGCTAATCTCATTGTACGCACGCGACGGGCAGAGATTGCAACACCAGGCGGCCTGTCAAATGAAAAGGCGTCCTTGCGACTGATCGATTGGCGAGCGCGGTCGCTTTGCTCTCCTTCCGTGCCTGTTCGCACCCACGTGACTAGCCAATGTCATCGACATAGGTTGCAGGTCCAGTCCCTGGCTGGAAAAATCGCCTCAATTGCCCTGGCTCCCCTTCAGGGTGTGGCCCCGGCGTCCGAAACATACCGGGAGGGACGGTCTGCGCCGTGCCTTCGCGCAAACTGCTGTTGCAGGCGCAACGCCTGTGTGCCGAAAAGGATGAACCCGTGAAGTGCAACGCATGGCTCTGGGCGGCGCTGGCGGTCTTGCTTACTGCTTTCCCGGCGGCCGCGAGCGGCCTGCGCACGCGCACCGAATTGAACCGGGTCAATCGCCATCTGCACGGACAGGTCGTCGATCACACGAACAATCACGGGGCGGACCGGCGCATCTGGTCCGCAGCCCTGTGCCAGAAGCGCGACCTGTACATCTATCTACCGCCCTGCTTCGACCCACAGCAGCAGTACCCCTTCATGCTCTGGCTGCACGGCTACGCCCAGGACGAGCAATCGTTTCTCGACTACGTCGTCGAACCGCTCGACCGGGCCATGTCGAGCGGCATGCTGCCGCCGATGATCGTGGCGGCGCCGGACGGCAGCCTGACCGGCATTGCCCGTTATCTTGACGCCGGCAGCTTCTTCCTGAACACCAAGGTCGGCCGTTTTGAAGACTTCGTCATGCAGGATGTCTGGAACTTCGTCCTGGAAAGTTACCCGGTCCGGCCGGAGCGCGAGGCTCACGTCATCGCCGGCGTGTCGATGGGCGGCGGCGCCGCCTACAACCTGTCTTTCAAATACCGCGACCGCGTCAAGCACGTGATCGGCGTCTTTCCGCCTGTGAATCTCCGTTGGCTCGATTGCCATTGCAAATACATGCGCCCGTTCGATCCGTGCTGCTGGGGCTGGCGGACTGACTTCAGCCATGGCTGCGAAGTCGTCGGGCGCTTCTACGTCGTGATCGGCATTCACCTGCGCCGCATCTTCGACGACCTCTACGACATCGGGCCGGGAACGGCCGCGCAGGTCGGTTGGGAGAACCCGGTTGAGATGATCGATCGCCTGGGCGTGCAGGAAGGCGAGCTGAACATGTACATCGCCTACGGCGGCCGCGACCAGTTCAACATCAATGCCCAGGTGGAAAGCTTCCTCTATCGCGCCAAGGAACGCGGCCTGACCGTGACGGTCGACTATGATCCGAAGGGGAAGCATGATGTAAAGACCGCCCTGCGCATGTTCCCAGCGATCGTGGATTGGCTGGCGCCACTCCTTGCCCCGTACAGTCCTGGGGTGAGGTGAGTGGCTTAGGGTCATTAGTCATTCGTCATTCGCGAATGACGAATGACGAATGACTAATGACCCATACCCTTCATCCGCTTGCCCTTTCCACGATTCACTTGCCACTTGGCGACCCAAAAGTTGCTCTCCATTTCCCGGCAGGCTTCTGGTAGAGTTCCGGCCAACCAGCCATCTCTTCATAAAGCGGGCGAGCTTCTGCATCGACAAGGAGAGTTGGGGAAGCTGGGAAATTCTTTGGTCGTTTGCGGCAAGCAGGAGGCTTGTCGCCACGAGTTCAGAGGCCGCGGGCAAGGAGGTCCGGGCGTGGCCTATCGCTGGCGGATACGCTACAAGCTGATGCTTGGACTCGGCCTGGTCGTGGGCATTATTGCCCTGCTCCTGGGCGGCACGTTGCAAGGCGTGCTGTCCTACAGCAGCGCCATGAAGAGCATTTCCAGCAAGGTCGCGGAAGAAAAGAAGGCCGAAGAATTCCAAAACACCGTAAATAGCCTTCCTGTTGATAACAAATCAGCGCCCGGCGAGGAACTGGACAGGCTGCGTGCACGCGTCGACATGGCTCGAGCCAAGCTCAATGATTATAAGACTCAACTGGAAATAACCCTGAAGAAACGGGGCCACGATGACGAGAACGGCTTCGACGAACGCCAGTATATCGACGCCTTGCATGAGCAATTCGCAAAGCTCGACCAGGCGATCAAGGAGGGCAGGCAGCCCGAAGTCAGCGGCGATCCGCCCGTTCCCGTTCTGCAGAAGAAGGAAATCAATGACGGCATCCAGAGGCTCGTCGCGACCGCCAGCCTGCTGCACGAGAAAATCTTTGAACGCATTGGCGACGTGCTAAATGAGGGCAAGCATTACTACCAGACCTGTCTCTGGATCGTCGGCACGACGAGTGTCTGCGGCGTTCTGCTCATGGCCGGACTGCTGCGCTTCTTTTACGGTTGGGTTTTCTATCCCGTTCGGGACCTGGAAGCGGGCGCGGAGCGCGTCGCTCAGGGCGATTTCGAGCACCGCATCGAGGTGCACAGCGGCGACGAGATGGAAGATCTGTCCGACGCCTTCAACAACATGACCGGCCGCCTTCGCGAAATGTATCGCGACCTGGAGCATCAGGTCAACGAGCGCAGCCGGCAACTGGTGCGTTCGGAACGGCTCGCCAGCGTGGGCTTCCTGGCCGCGGGCGTGGCTCACGAGATCAACAACCCGCTGGCCAGCATCGCCTTCTGCAGCGAGGCCCTGGAAAGTCGCATGGCCGACATGGTCGCCAGCGCCGACCCGCAAGATGCGGAAGTAGTCGCCCGCTACCTGAAGCTGATCCAGGAGGAAGCGTTTCGCTGCAAGGCGATCACGCAGCGGTTGCTGGAATTCAGCCGCAGCGGCGAGCGCCGCCGCGAGCAGACCGACCTCGGCGAGCTGATCCAGTCGGTGCTCGACGTGGTGCAACACTTGCAAAACTCCAAGGGCAAGCGCATCCTCTTTGACCCGCCCGACAAGGTCCAGGCGTGGATCAATGCTCAGGAGGTGAAATCGGTCGTGCTGAACCTGGTCGTGAACGCGCTGGACAGCATGGACGAGAACGGCAAACTAACCATCACGCTGCGGCAGCGCGAGCGCATGGCCGAGCTGGTCTTCGCCGACAGCGGCTGCGGCATGACGCCGGAGATTTTGGAAAACATCTTCGAGCCCTTCTTCACGCGCAGCCGCACCGGCAAGGGCACTGGCCTCGGCCTGTCGATCAGTTACCGCGTTATCACGCAGCATGGCGGCGAGATCGAAGCCGCCAGTCCGGGGCCGAACCAGGGGAGCACCTTCACCGTGCGCCTGCCGCTGCAACCCGCCGAGGAGCAGGGGATAAGCGGCCAGCGGTTAGCCCCCACGAAACAGCAACGAAGCGCGCGCGAAGAAGCAGCGACGGAAACGGACCGGGAGCCGGACGAGCGTGTGCCGTTGCCCCGGCGTAAGGCCGCTTGATGAGTTGGTTTGGAGATTCTGCGGAAAGAGAAGCGAGACCCGCATGCCGTAGCTGAGATACTCGCGCATGTCCTCTGACTACTGGCTACCGGCTACTGACTACTGACCATGGAGGCCTGTTTGGCTACCCCGCCACATCAATCGTTGCGCGTCCTGTTCGTGGACGATGAGAAATCGCTCCAGGAATTCATGCGTTCGGAGCTGCCCCGCCTGGGCCATGAAATTACCGTGTGCCCGGACGGCCGCGCCGCGCTCAAGGTCATGGAAAAGAGCACGTTTGACGTGGCCATTCTCGATCTGCGCATGCCGGGCATGACCGGCATCGAGGTGCTGGAGCATCTCAAGCAAGTCGCGCCGGATACCGAAGCGATTGTCATGACCGGCCACGCCAGCATGGAGACCGCCATCGACGCCATGCGCCTGGGCGCGTTCGACTACATCACCAAGCCCTGCAAGCTCGTGGAGATTGAGGCCATCCTGCAAAAGGTCGCCGAGAAGCGCGTGCTGCAGCACAAGAACATCGCCCTGCAGAACCGTGTCCGCGCCGCCGAGGGGCCGACGATCCTGGTCGGCAACTCGCCGGCCATGCTCGCCGTGCAGCGGCTCATCGCCACGGTGGCGCCGACCAACTCCACGGTGATGATCCTGGGCGAAACCGGCACCGGCAAGGAGCTAGTGGCGCGCACGCTCTATCAGCAGAGCAAACGCGCCGACATGCCGTTCATTCCCGTCAACTGCGGCGCCCTCTCGGAGAACCTCGTCGAAAGCGAGCTGTTCGGCCATCGCAAGGGCGCCTTCACCGGCGCCGACCGCGATCACAAGGGCCTGTTTGAAGTGGCCAACGGCGGCACGCTCTTCCTGGACGAGGTCGGCGAGCTGAACAAGAACATCCAGGTGAAACTGCTGCGCTTCCTGGAATCGGGCGAGATTCGCCGCGTCGGCGAGACCGAGCCTTTCCGCACCGACGTGCGCGTGCTGTGCGCCACCAACCGCGATCTGCGGACCATGATCAAGGACGATCAGTTCCGCGAGGACCTCTATTTCCGCATCAACACATTCGAGATACGCTTGCCGGGCCTGCGCGAGCGCCGTCAGGACATCCCCGACCTGGCGCGTCATCTCCTGAGCCGGGCCGCGCGCCGTCCGATGGAGCAGGTGGCCGGCCTGCTCTCGCCCGAGGCCATCGACGTCATGCTGGAGCACGAGTGGCCCGGCAACGTCCGCGAGATGGCCAACGTCATGGAGCATGCCTTCATTCTCTCCGGCGGCCAGCGCATCGCCCCGGAGCATTTGCCGCACCACATCCGCCCGCTCACCGGCGTGCCGACCCTGAGCCTGACTGCCGCCCCGGCCGGCAGCGCGCCCGGCGGCGCCAGGACCCTGCGCGATATCGAGATGGAGCACATCCTCCGCGTCCTGGAAAAGCACGCCGGCAACAAAGCCGCCGCCGCCGCCGAATTGGGCATCAGCCTGAAAACCATGTACAACAAGCTCAATCAACTCCAGGAAGAACGCAAGACGGCCGGATGAGTGTTCGGAACCCGTTTCGCGTCCGGCGGTGGGAGCCTAGCGTTCAAAAGTGACAGTTTCCAGGTAACAGAAGTAACCTCGCCAAGTAACTCCGCGCCGCCCAACCGACAGGTTAAGATAAGGAATGGTTCACCGACACTATGAAAGTCCGTGAACTGCTGAAACGGTTGAGGAACGACGGCTGGTTCCTTGACCGAACACGCGGGAGTCACCGTCAACTCCGACACCCAACAAAGGCCGGAACGGTAACGGTTTCTGGTCACCCGAGCGACGACGTTCGGCCCAAGACTCTAAAGAGTGTTCTCAGGCAGGCCGGATTAAGCGAGGAAGAACCATGAAGAACTACACAGTTATCTACGAACGCGGCAAACGAAATTGGTCCGCCTATGTTCCGGACCTTCCTGGGTGCATCGCTACGGCCAAGACCCAAAAGCAGCTGGAACGACGCATTCGCGAAGCAATCGAATTTCACATTGAGGGCCTACGCCTGCATGGCGAACCTGTTCCCGAGCCGACGATTGAAGCCGGGATGGTTTCCGTTGCCGTCCCCGGACCTGATGACGAATGACCCAGAAAGGCGGGGATGCAGCATGCGCATTGCCGTCACAGGAGCCACCGGGTTTCTCGGGCGCTATCTCGTTTCCCACCATGCCGCTGCCGGCCACCAATTGCGCTGCTGGCACCGGCCTGGTAGCGATCGGAGCGGCTTCGAGCAACAGGCGGGCTTGATCGAGTGGCTGCCGGGACAGCTTGGCGATGGCCCTGCCTCGGTCGAACTCGTCCGTGGCGCGGATTCGCTCGTCCATGCGGCGGTGCAGTGGCAGGGTCCGCGAAACCGTGGCCAGGGAAGCCATGGCGACCCGGATGTATTCTTCGGCGTCAACCTGACCGGGTCCCTGCGACTCTTTCAAAGCGCTCTGGACGGGAGCGTTTCCCGGTGCGTGTTCATATCTACCTGCGCCGTCCATGAAGTCATTCTGGAGGACCGCCCGCTGGGCGAGACGCACCCGCTCTGGCCGACCAGCCACTATGGCGCCCACAAAGCGGCGTTGGAGAAATTCGTGCACAGCCTCGGCTTCGGCCAGGGCTGGCCCATCTGTGCCTTGCGGCCCACGGGTATTTATGGCCTGGCCCATCCACCGGCGCGCAGCCGCTGGTTTGACCTCGTCGGCCAGGTGCTGCGTGGAGAGGCCATCGCGTCGGCGCGCGGCGGCAAGGAAGTGCATGCCCTGGACGTGGCTCGGGCGGTCGAATTGCTTTTGACGGTCGATGCCAAGGTCATTACCGGCCAGGCGTTCAACTGTTATGACCGCTATATCTCCGAGCAAGAAGTGGCGCAGATCGCCAAGGAGCTAAGCAACAGCTCCAGCACCATCGCCAATCTCAATCGCGGCCCCAAACACCAGATTGACACCAGGAAACTGAGAAGCGTGGGCATGGCATTTGGCGGCCAGGAGTCGCTCAAGCGCACTGTACAGGAATTGATTCTGGCTCGTGGGAACTGAGGAACCCTGTGCGGATCGGGC
>DASZFN010001050.1:0-4103 GCA_035939715.1 Gemmataceae bacterium
CGCCAAAGCCGCCACCGTGGCCGCCGCCAAAGCCGCCGCCGTGACCGCCACCGCCGCCGCCGTGGCCGCCGCCACCGCCGCGTGCCTGGCTGACGCCGGGCATCATGAGCACCGCCGCTCCGGCCACGAGCACCGCGCCGATGAACGAGAACGTTTTCTGAAACATGGTTGTGCCTCTTTCTGTTGAGCGAACTCGGTTACCTTGAAACAAATTGCATGGACATTTCCGTTGCCGCCGGCTTCGTGAAGAACGCCTTGATCTCGCCGAGCTCCGAAGGGCTGAGCCAGAACCCGGCCGCGGCGACAATTTCCTTGATCTGCCCGGGCCGGCGCGCGCCAACGATGGCCGCGGTCACGGCCGGATTTTCGAGAACCCAGGCGACCGCCACTTCGCCGGGCGAACGGCCGTGGCGGTTGGCAATCGCCCGCAGCAGCCGCACCAGCCGCAAGTTGCGCGACAGGAGCGGCTCTTGAAAATCGGCATTGCTCTGTCGCCAGTCGTCGGCGGGAAGCTGCTGAATGCGCTCCCTGGTCATGGCACCGGTCAGCAGTCCCGAGGCCAACGGCGAGTAGGCGATCACGCCGATATTCTCGCGCTCCGCGAAGGGGAGGATTTCGTTCTCCACTTCGCGGTGGATCAGGGAATAGGGCGGTTGCAGCGAGGTGATCGGGGCGAAGTCCAGGGCGCGCTGCATCTGGCCGACGTCGAAATTCGAGACGCCGATGTTGCGGACCTTACCCTCCTCCTTGAGCTTGGCCAGGGTGGCCCAACCCTCCTCGATGTCCTCGTCGGGCATGGGCCAGTGGATTTGGTAGAGGTCGAGCGCATCGACCTTGAGCCGCCGCAAGCTGGCCTCGCACTCGCGGCGGATCGACTCCGCCTTGAGGCTGTGGCCGATCTTGCCCTGCTCGTCCCAGACCATGCTGCACTTGGTGAAGACGTAGGGGCGGTTGCCCATGCCGGCGAGGGCGCGGGCGACCACCTCCTCCGAGTGGCCGAGGCCGTAGACGGGGGCGGTATCGATCCAGTTGATGCCGTTATCCAGCGCTTCCCGGATGGCGGCCACGGACGCGTCATCGTCCTGCGCGCCCCAGGCGAACTGCCAGCCCGAGCCGCCGATGGCCCAGGCCCCGAAACCAATCGGGGTGATGTACAGGTCCGAATTTCCTAATTGTCTGGTATTCATGTTTTGCCTCTTCTCTGAAAAGTTGGGATGACACACTTCATCCACAAGTCCCGTTGGGCTGCTCTCGCGGCCTTCTTCGGATCGTCTGGAACACTCTAACGCAAGGACCGTGCCACAAGGGCGGAGAGATCCCTGGAGGGCCTCGTGCTGCCCGAAAAAACGTGGGAATCCAGGCTCAGGCGGCTCTGCAAGCCGAACGGAAGGTATGTGTGGAGAACGGGCTGATCAGGAACTGCGGACCCGCGGAGTGTGGAAGAAAAGTTATCCGGGCGCTTGGAAAGCTGCCCGCGGTCAGAAGCATCGACCGGATTTGGATGATCGGTGATTCAGCAGGGTGTCCCCGCCGGGGCCTGGACATGGAGCCGGAGCTGGCCGGCATCCACGCTGGGGAAAAAGTCCTGACCCAGGCGGGGGAAAAACAGCAGCGCTCTCACGGCGCCAGCAAGGGCAGGCCGGTGCCGGCGTCGATCTTCCGCCGGACGGGATGGGCGAATGCGGTCAATGTCACTTCCACGGTTGGACGAACGTAGGCCTCGAACAGGTGCCCGCCACGGGCCGAGCCGTTCTCGAGGCCGAGGGCTGTATGAACATGGAAGAATGGTTCGTTGTCGTACAGAGCGAGGTTGCCGGTCAGTGCCAGCACTTCCGTCTGCTCGGCGATGCGGATTCGCTCGTAGGCTTTTTTCTGCGGGTTGAAGTAGCCGAGGACCGCGTGGCTGATGGCGCCGATGCCGGTCAGATGGCCCGCCACAAGGCCATGCTGTTTGGCGAAAGCATGCAGGCCTTTCATCACCTCTTGCCCGCTGTGAAATACTAGCAGATAGACTTTCGCCTCTCCCTCACTCAAAACGACTGCTTCCGGGGCATCGTTCGTTTCCGTGGAGGATCCTCCCGCGGCGATGGCCGCAGGCGCGGCCACGGCCAGCCCGGCCGCGGTGAAGAAGCACCGTCGTGTCATCGAAAGGGTTTCTGAAACGGCCATTGGCTGTTCCTTTCTTGTTCCGAGAAAGCCCAACTCACCGGACTATTTTGCAAGCGGGGTGCCAAAGAAGGAGAAGGAAGCTAACCGAGTGCGTTAGCCGTTTTTGCTGTCCGAAACAGAAATTAGAGGAGTGCAAAGTTCAGGCAAAATGCTCGGCCAGAGATCGCCACCAGGAGGGCAGAGGCACCTAAGCTGTCCGATTGGCTAGAAAAGTGCCCCCCGGCATGTTCCGGGGCGCGGACTTCGGCGGTGTGTACGCGGAGCACGCTAGGGACCATTCGCAATATCACGCAAGCGCCACCGCAATCGCATCGGCGACAACCCAGGTGCCGTCGCCCGTGTTGCTGAGCGTTACTTTTAGCGTGCCGCTCGTGATGCTCACCGTGGCCAGAACCTGGAAGGCGACGCCGCCGTTACTGAGGCCGACAGGCGCCAACGTCTGATTGACCAGCACGGTTTGCAAGACCTTGTTATTGTCAGAAATGGCGTACGGCGCGTTCGTGGGTTCGTTGTAATAGGGATGCCACGTGACCAGGACCTGGTATTGGCCGGACGCCAGGCCGGTGACCGCCCAGGTAGCCGTCGTGCCCTTGCCCTTGCCGCCGCTGGCCGCATAGTTTTCCGTGCCGCCGTGGGACGGCACCGACTCGGTCAGCCAGGTGCCCTTCAGGGAATAACCGGGGTCGCCATTGTCCACGATGAACGCGCCCGTCCCTTGCACGGACGCCGCCGTCACCGCGACATTGTTGGAATCGCTGGCGAAGTCAGACTCCGCCCAGCTCGGGTCAGCCGTCAACACGGCAAATACGTAGTAGGCGCCGCTATTGGGCACTTGCAGCGACGGACTGGTGCCGGTGTGGTTGCCCACGGCCAGGTCTGCCGCGGCACTCAGGGTCTCCGTGGCCAGGAGCGTGGCCTGGCTGAAATTTTGGTTTACATTGGACGAAGTCGAGGCATAGTAAGCGATGGTGAATGTGGCTGGGGCCGCCGCGCCGCTGACCGTGTAAGTGCGCGTGAGCGTGAACGGGGTCCACACGCTTACCGACGTGGGCGCCCCCGAGATGCCGTCCCCTGGAGCCGACCAGTTGAGGTCCGAATTCGAGAGCAGCACCGGCACCACCCGCACGGCGTCGGCCACCACATAGGTGTTGTTGCCCGTGTTGGTCAGCACGATCCGCAGCGTGCCGCTTGTGATATTCACCGTGGCCAAGGTCTGGAAAGGCACGCCGCCGAAGATTGCGCCGCTGGGCGCCTGAGTCTGATTGACCGGGACCGTCTGGAGCAGGGTCGAGCCGTCATAGATGGCGTACGGTGCGTTGGTCGCCTCGTTGGCGTAGGCATGCCAGGTCACCTGAACCTGGTAGCGTCCGGCAGCGAGTCCGGTCACCTGCCAGGTGGCCGTGTTCTGACCGGTGCCGCTGCTGGTCGCATAGCGCTCGCTGCCGCCATAGGCGTTGACGGTCTCGGTGGTCCATGTGCCTGTCTCGGAGTAGCCGGACGTGCCATTGTCCACGATCATGGGACCGGACACCTTGAGCTGCTGCGGCGCCACGGTCACATTGTTGGTTTCGTTGCCGGCATCGGACTCGGCCCAGCCGGGGTCGGAGGTCAAGGCCGCGAGGAGATAGTAGGTGCCGCCCGTGAGCATCTGCAGCGCCGGGCTGGAGGCGCTATGATTGCCCACGGCCAGATCAGCCGCGGCCGTCAAGGTCTCGCTCCCCACCAGCGTGGCCTGGCTCAGATCCTGGCTCGGGCTGGACGAGGCCGATGCATAGTAGCTAATCGTTACGGGGCCCGGGGCCGGGGCTCCGGAAATGCTGTACGTCCGGGTGATCGTAAACGTTGCGGGTGCAATCACCACACCGCTGGGACTCGAAATGCCGTCTCCTGTGGCCGACCAGGTCAGGTCGGTGTTCGAGAGCGGGAGCGGCACG
>DASZFN010001051.1:0-13648 GCA_035939715.1 Gemmataceae bacterium
TCGCTCAGGAGATGGCCGAGGCTTACCGACAGCCGATTCTTGTTGAAGAGTACATCGAAGGGGACGAGCTAACCGTCGGCATAATCGGCAACGCTAAGCCGACCGTACTGGGCATTATGCGCGTGCTGCCCGTGAAGCAGACCGAACACTTTGTCTACAGTCTGGAAGTGAAACGCGACTACCTACGCCAGGTGCGTTACGAATGCCCGGCCCGATTGCCGCCAGATGCGTATGATGCCGTCCAGGATGCAGCCTTGAGAGCATTCAGGGCACTGGGCTGCAGAGATGTAGCACGGGTCGATTTTCGCCTGCGCGACGGTGTGCCTTATTTCCTGGAAGTAAACCCCTTGCCCGGCTTGAATCCGGAATCTAGCGACCTGGTCATCATGGCAAAGCTTGTCGGCTGGACGTACCCGCAGCTGATCCGCGCGATCCTGCAAGCCGCCCTCGAGCGACACGCGATGGTAACTCCGTGATGAACGGCTTTGACTCTTTGCGATTACCCCGTATGCTGATTACCCATCATGGCTTCAAATCGCGTCCTCATTCTTCATAACGAGCCCGTGCTGTCGTCCGACCATCCGGACAGCGCGTCCGAGCGAGAAGTGCTGGAGACTGTTGACTTCGTTCACCAAAGCCTGGCCGAGGCAGGCTTCGACGTGTCGCGCCTGGGCGCCGCGCACGATGCGCATGCTCTGGTGTTGCAGCTGCGCGCGCTACGGCCGGAAATCGTCTTTAATCTCTTCGAGGGCACCGGAGACGATGGCGGCAACGAGGCCTATGTCGCCGGCCTGCTGGAATGGCTCGGCATCTCCTATACAGGCTGTCCTCTTCAGGCGCTGTGCCTTGCGCGGAACAAGCCGCTGACCAAGACGTTGCTTCACGGGGCCGGGCTGCCGAGCGCCCGCTTCCTGGTGGTCAATGCGTTACCGGTTGCTCCCTGTGACATTCCCTGGCCGGTCATCGTCAAGCCCGCCTTGCAAGACGCCAGCGTGGGCGTCGATCAGAACAGCGTCGTAAGCGATCAAAGGGGGCTGGAAGAGCGGATCGCTTACCTGCTCAGGCAGTACGGCCAGCCCGTACTGGTAGAGGAGTATGTGGCGGGCCGCGAGTTAGATGTCGCGCTGGTGGAGAATCCGGAACTGCGCGTCTTGCCGATTTCGGAAGTGCTGTTTGTGGATACGCCGGCCGGCGGCTGGCCCATTGTGACCTATGACGCGAAGTGGAGTCCGGGGTCCACAGATTTCGCCGCGACACCCACGTGCTGCCCGGCAGATCTATCTCCGCAGCTCCAGGAGCGACTCGGCTCCCTGGCCCAAAACGCTTTCCGCCTGCTGGGCTGCCGGGATTATGCGCGCGTTGACTTTCGCGTGCGGCCATCCGGCGAAGCGTTTATCCTTGAAGTAAATCCGAATCCGAGCTACCACCCGACGGCGGGTTTTGGAAAAGCATTAACGGCTGCCGGGATCGCCTACGAGCAATTTACGGTGAATCTTGTCCGTCAAGCGCAGCAGCGGGCCGCCATTCGCTAAGCTCCGGTATGGTAACCCGATGCGCCAGCAAGGGTCCCTCGCCGGCGCGTCGGGTGTCTCGTAGAACGGAATTTATTCCGTTCAGAACCGTGCCGCTCCTGTGCTGAACGGAATGAATTCCGTTCTACAGGACAGGCAAACACCGGCTATTCGTTGTCGGTCATTGTGGCCCCGCGGACTTCTTGGCAGCCGGGCGTGCTTTTTGTTTGGCGGCCTTCTTGCCGAGCGCATCATAGGCGGCGTACTTGTACATTTCGCTAAGGGTTGGATAGTTGTAGCAAGTCTGAATAAAGAGATCGGCGCCTGCGTGGGCGAGCATGGCGGTCAAGCCGACGTGAATGATCTCCGTCGCCTGTTCGCCAATCATATGCGCGCCGAGCAGCTTCATGTCTTCGGCGTGGAAGAGCAGCTTCAGGAAGCCGTCCTCGTCGCCGATAATCTGGCCGCGCGCGTTCTGCACGTACTGCGCTTTGCCGACGATGTACGGGATTTTCTTTTCGGTCAGGCTCTCCTCGGTCTCGCCGACCATGGAACATTCCGGGATCGTGTAGATGCCGTAAGGCAGGACCGAAGCGAGCTGCTCGCGGTACTTCAGATCGAAAGCATGCACCATGGCCAGGCGCGCCTGTTCCATGGAAGTAGAGGCCAGCGAGGGGTTGCCGATCACGTCGCCAGCCGCGTAGATGTGGGGGACCGAGGTCTGGAATTGTTTATTAACCTTGATTTGCCCGCGCGGATTCGTGGTGATGCCGAGCTTATCGAGGCCAAGAGTCTCGATGCTGCCGCAACGGCCCGCCGAGACGAGGATGGTGTGCACCTTGAGACGGGAATCCGATTCAAGTTCCACTTCCAGGACGTCGCCTGTGTCGATCGATTTTTCCGAGTCCCCAAGAAGGACCTTCACGCCGCGCGCTTCCATTTGCTTCGTGAGGGACTGAACGATCTCTTCATCCAGAGAGGAGATCAGTCGGTCGCGCTTCTCGACGAGCGTCACCTGGATTCCCAGGGCGGCAAACATGCAGGCGTACTCGCAACCGACCACACCGCCGCCGACGACCAGCATGGTGGCCGGCATCTCGTGGAGGTTGACGATGGTGTCCGAATCATAAACGCGCGAATCGTGGAAGGGGAAATGCGTCGGCCGGTACGGATAGGAGCCGGTGGCGATCAAAACGACGTCGCCCTTGATCTCAAACGGCGGGCAGCGCTGCGCCTTGATGGCGATGGTGTGGGCATCGACGAAGCTGGCGTCGCCCATGTACACGGTCACCTGGTGCCGGCGCAGATTCTCCATGATGCGGGCGCGTTCGGTCTCCTTGACGATGCGCTCGCGGCCGAGGAAATCGCGGACCGTGACCTGTTCCTTGAGGCCGCGGAAGTCCAGGTGATAGAGCTGCCGTTGCCGGAAGCTGGATAGCACCAGCGCCGTCTCGCGCATGGTCTTGGAGGGGAGCGTGCCGGTGTTGGCGGCGGCGCCGCCGAGGCAAGGCTCGCGTTCCACGAGCGCCACGCGCTTGCCGAAAAAGGCGGCCTGCGCCGCTCCTTTCTCGCCTGCGGGTCCGGAGCCAATGACAATGAGGTCGAATTTCTCGGGCATCGCGACTCTATCCTTCTTGCAGGTCTCCAAAAGCCATGACGGTTACGCCTATTGTACACCGAGATGAGAAACGCACATGGCAGGTCCGAGGCGCAGTTGCCTTCCTTCGCTCCTCCCGTATTCCTAACAACACCGTTCCTGAGCGCTGCCGTCGGCGGGAGCACGAGCCATGACCATCTTCGAGCGTGCCTTGCAGCTTGTTTCTGAGGGAACGGTAATCGGTCTCGGGTCCGGCCGGGCTTCCACGGCGTTCATCAAGAGCCTGGGCGCGCGGGTGCGGGCCGGATTCAAGATTCGCGGCGTGCCGACGTCCGAAGAGTCGGCCGAACTGGCCCGCGCGCAAGGCATACCGGTCGTGGCGCTCGAGGAAAACATGACCCTCGCGCTCACCGTGGACGGCGCCGATGAAGTAGATCCGCATTTGAACCTCATCAAGGGATATGGCCGGGCCTTTGTGCGCGAGAAGATTGTGGCCGCAGCGTCTCAGCAGCTCGTCATCCTCGTCGGAGAGGAGAAGCGCGTGCAGGTGCTTGGCGAGCGAAAAAAGCTGCCCGTCGAGGTGGTCCCTTTTGGCTTGGCGTTCTGCCTGCGGCGCCTGCGGGAGCTGAAAGGCCAGCCGGTTCTCTACGAGCGCGACGGCCGCCCGTTTGTGACGGACAACGGCAACCACATTCTCGATTGCGGGATCGGTCCGTTACCGAACGCCGCCGAGCTCGAGCGCAAGATTTGCGCCATCCCCGGCGTCGTGGATACCGGCCTCTTTCTCGGCATGGCCCACCTGGTTCTTATCGGTGACAAGGACTTCCACTTGATAGAAGAGAGACGGCGAACCGACACAGCAAAGGAGCAACCAACATGCAACTCGCCATGATCGGCCTCGGGCGCATGGGCGGCAACATGATCGAGCGCCTCATGAAGGGCGGTCACCAGGGCGTGGTCTTCGATCGTGATCCGGCCACGGTACAGAAATACGTCGGCAAAGGCGGAACCGGCGCCGCTTCCCTCGGAGAAGTCATCAAGAAGCTCGCCAAGCCACGCATTGCCTGGGTCATGCTCCCCGCCGGGGCGATCACGGACAATACGGTCAAGGAGCTGGCCGGCATGATGGAAAGCGGCGACATCATCATCGACGGCGGCAATTCCTATTTCAAGGACGACATACGCCGGGCCAAGGAGCTTCGCCCCAAAGGCATCTTTTATGTGGATGTCGGCACCAGCGGCGGCATCTGGGGGATCGAGCGCGGCTATTGCATGATGGTTGGCGGCGAGGACAAGCCCGTCAAGCACATCGACCCTATCCTCAAGACACTGGCGCCGGGGCGCGGCGACATCGAGCGCACTCCCGGGCGCGAGAAACTCGGCGGCACGGCGGAGGACGGTTACATCCACTGCGGCCCCCCCGGCGCCGGCCACTTCGTCAAGATGGTTCACAACGGCATTGAGTACGGCTTGATGCAAGCTTATGCCGAGGGTTTCGATATCTTCAGGAACGCCAACTCGAAGGAAGTCCCCGAGGACCACCGCTACAAGCTGAACCTGGCGGACATCGCCGAGGTCTGGCGGCGCGGCAGCGTCGTCAGCTCCTGGCTTCTCGACCTGACCGCCATGGCCCTGGCCAAGGATGAATCCCTCACCGAGTACACCGGTTTCGTTCAGGACTCTGGTGAAGGCCGCTGGACCATCATGGCGGCCATCGAAGAGGCCGTGCCCGCCGATGTGCTGTCCGCCGCGCTCTACACGCGTTTTCGCTCCCGCCAGGAGCATACCTATGCCGAAAAGGTCCTGTCCGCCATGCGCAAAATGTTCGGCGGCCACGTGGAACGTCCCTCCGGAGGATAGTCATTGGTCATTCGTCATTGGCAGTCCCTGCCATGACGAATGACCAATGACGAATGACCAATGACCAGAAAATGATCAAGAAAGACAACCCATTAAGTGCAGGTGCTTCCGGGGCGCTGGTGCCGCAGCCGAACTTGCTGGTGATCTTCGGCGGCGACGGCGATCTGGCGTGGCGGAAATTGTTGCCGGCCATCTACAACCTCAACGTGGACGGCGTGCTGCCGTCGCATTTTGCGGTGGTTTGCTTCGGCATTGCCAGCACGGAAGACGGGCGCAATGCCGCCGATCCCGACGCCTACATTCGGGCCCGCGCCAAAGACGGCATTGCCCGGTTTTCCCGGCAGCCGCTCGACGAGAACCACTGGGCCGACTTCGCTCGCGGCCTGTTTTTCGTCCCCGGCAGCTTCGGCGACGCCAAGGCCTATATCCAGCTCAAGGCCAAGCTCGAAACTCTGGATCAGCAGTTCGGCATTCCCGGCAGCCGCGTCTATTACCTGTCCATTCCCCCGCAACTCGTGAAGATGTGCGTTGAAAACCTCAAGAACGGCGGCCTGGTCAACAGTCCCGCCGAGGAACAGGCCTTCACCCGCGTCATCGTCGAGAAGCCGATCGGGCGGGACCTCGAAAGCGCCCGCGAGGTAATTCGCAACGTCGCCATCGCCTTCGCGGAGAGCCAGACCTATCGCATCGATCACTACCTGGGCAAGGAGACGGTGCAAAATCTGCTCGTGCTGCGTTTTGCCAACAGCATTTTTGAGCCGCTCTGGAATCAGAAATACGTCGATCACGTGCAGATCACCGTGGCCGAGGACGAAGGGCTGGCCCAGTTCGATGCGGACACCGGCAAGATGACGGCCAGCCGCGTCGGCTACTACGAAGGCGTGGGCGCCTTGCGCGACATGGTGCAGAACCACATGCTCCAGGTGCTGTGTGTCGCGGCCATGGAGCCGCCGTATTCGCTCGATGCCGACGTCGTGCGCGACGCCAAGGCGGAAGTGTTGCACTGTCTGCGGATCATGAGCCCGGCCGATGTCAAGAAGGCAGTGGTGCGCGGCCAGTACATCGAGGGGGACAGCCACGGCAAACGCGTGCCGGGCTACCGCCACGAGGTCCGCAAGTATTTTGAAGAAGTAGCCAAGAAGCCCATTCCGCCGGAGTCGGTCAACTCCACCACGGAAACTTTCGTCGCTCTGCGCGTTTTCATCGACAACTGGCGCTGGGCGGGCGTCCCCTTCTATCTGCGCACCGGCAAACGCTTGCCCAAGCGCGCCAGCGAGGTGGCCATTCAGTTCAAGGAAGTGCCGCAGGTGCTTTTCAACGCCCATCCGGATGTGCCCCTGGAGCCGACGGTGCTGTGCGTCCACGTGCAACCCGAAGAGGGGCTGTCGATGCGCATCGCCTCCAAGTTGCCCGGCCCCAAGCCGCGCATCTACCCGGTGAAGATGGAATTCAACTATAGTTCCAGTTTCGGCGGCTCCTCGCCGGAGGCCTATGAGCGGCTCTTGCTCGATGTCATGGCCGGCGACGCCACCCTGTTCATGCGCCGTGACGCCGTCGAGGCGGCCTGGCAATTCGTCATGCCGATCCTGGAATCGTGGGAGCATGAGCGCGTGCTCAATCTGCCCGAGTACCAGTGCGGCACCTGGGGCCCCGTGGAGGCGGACCGGCTCATCGAGTCCGACGGCCGGGAATGGAGGACGCTGTAATGAGCGCGCCCGCCCCTGCCAGCGAGGAACTGGTGCCGCTCGACAAGATCGAGGCCGAGCTGGCCCACCGCCTCAAGGAGGCGCACGGCGACGGACAGGCGCCGGTGATCCAGGCGCGCATGTCCAACCTGGTCGTCTTCTGCAATCAGGCGGACCTGGCGGCGCGCGTGGCGGCGGAAATTCCGCTCATTCTGGCGATGCATCCGGCGCGCGTCTTCCTCCTGGCCACGGACGCGGCTCCTGGCGCTCCGGACGTGAGCGCCTCGCTGCGCGTGCAGTGCCACCGCATGGGCACGACCCAGATTTGTTGCGAACAGATTTTTTTGCACGCCCGCGAGCATACGCTGGATTGTCTGCCGTCTGCCGTGCGTTCGCTCTCCATTGGCGATTTGCCGACCAATTTATGGTGGGCGACGCCGCTGCCGCCGCCGCTGGCCGGGCCGTTGCTCTATGACCTGGCGGAATACGCGCAGCAGGTGATCTATGACAGCCAGGGCTGGCTGGAACCGCACCGTGCCGTGGCCGCCACGGCTTCCTGGCTGGAGCATTTCGAACGCGCCTCCGGCCACGGCCGCTGGCGGGTAGCCTCCGCCCTGAACTGGCGGCGCTTGAAGTTCTGGCGCCGGCTCTTGAGTCAATCGCTCGATCCAAACTCCGCACCAGGCGCCCTGGAATCGATCACCGAGATGTCCGTGGAGCACGGTCCGCATGCCGTCACCCAGGCCTGGGAATTGATCGGCTGGCTGGCTTCCCGTCTTGGCTGGCGCGTGCAGGCGACGCGCGTCCAACCGGGTGTGGAGATTAGCTGGCAGGTGGAGTCGCCGCACGGCAAGCTGCGCCTGCGCATTCGCCGCTTGACGGAAGGCCCCCCGGAGGTGCGCCGCGTGCGCATCGCCTGCGTACTTGACGGCAAGCCGGTGACGCTGAACTGCGTGGTCGAAGATGAACGCCGCCTCTCTGCCTTTCCGGAAGGGATGTCCGCCGCGCCCCGCACCGTGACCTTGCAGCGGCAATCCCTGGCCGAGCTGATCAGCCGCCAGCTCTCCGACCGCGAGCCCGATCCGGTCTTTCACGAAAGCATGGAAGTAGCGCGCGTTTTTGCGCAATCGGTTCTTTAGTTATTGGTCATTGGTCTTTGGTCATTCGTTATTCGCGCGCGAATGACGAATGACCAATGACGAATGACCACTGCCTCCGGTGAACCATGACCACCAGAAGTGTCAAAATAGCCCCGTCAATCCTGGCCGCCGATTTCGCGCGTTTGGGCGAGCAGGTCGTGGAGGCGGACAAGGCCGGCGCGGATCGCATTCATGTGGATGTCATGGACGGGCATTTCGTGCCCAATTTATCCATGGGGCCGCCGATCGTGCGTTGCCTGCGGCCGCTGACGCGCTTGCCGCTGGAGACGCACCTCATGATCGCCGAGCCCGACCGCTATCTGGACGCGTTCGCCGAGGCGGGCTCCGACTCGCTGCTCGTGCACCAGGAGGCAGGGCCGAACCTGCACCGCACGGTGCAGCACATCAAGGCCCTCGGCAAGAAAGCGGGCGTGGTGATCAATCCGGCGACGCCGGCGGCCATGCTCGAAGAGATCTTGCAAGATGTCGATCTGGTCCTGGTCATGACGGTAAATCCGGGCTTTGGCGGTCAACATTTTCTACATTCCACCCTGGCCAAGATTGGCCGTGTTCGCCAGATGATCGAGAAGGTAAACGCGCAGATCGAACTGGAAGTGGACGGCGGGGTTGATGCGGAAACCGCTCCGCACGCGGTCCAGGCGGGTGCCAACGTTCTCGTCGCCGGCTCAGCCATTTTCGGCGATCCTCGCGGCGTGGCTGCGGCGATGAGCCGGTTACGGGCAAGCATGCCAACATGAATGTTCCGCAGGGTTCCAGTTTGTCGTCTTTCGCTCCGCGAAAGCACGTCCTTTCGCGGAGCGAAGGCGACAAACGGCAAGCGAGACACTACCGAACATTCCGGGCACGCGGGAGAGGATTGCTGCCTGGAGGCGGTTCTGATAGAATCGCGGAGTTGTAAGCTGTTTTGTCCTTTTTTGGGCGAGTCAGCCTTTCCCGGAGAGGTGGCTGAGTGGCCGAAAGCGCCGGTTTGCTAAACCGGTGAGCGGGGTAAACCTGCTCCACGGGTTCGAATCCCGTCCTCTCCGTTTGTCCTTTCGCTTTGATCGCAGTGCCGAAAAAACGCGGGATCTGCTCTTCCACAGGCTCGTACCGATTTTGTAAGGCGGCTTCTCGCGCCCCGTTGAGGCAGTGACCATCTTGGGCGTGTTGGCCGTCTTGCGGATTCTTCAGGGAATTTGGCCGGTTGGTTCTCAAGGCGGTCAACCTAGCCACCCATCTGTTCACCTATAGCGTCAACATTGACGCTGCCGCCGAATGAACGCAACTCTTGGATTGTCTTTTCTGCTTGCATAGCAAACCGATCCAGTATTTCTTCCCTATAAGGCATGGCTGCTCCTGTCGGGCCAGTCCAGCCCGGCTGGTGCCGGGAGTACACGTCGCAAAAGCCCGGGCAGGCCAGCCGGTTAACTTGCTCCGGCCGTCCCGATTGAAGGTATTCTAGGACGTTGCGGCTGTCTGGATTTTTCTTGACGCCGCCTACGAGCCGATTACACTCGCTGCGCCCGGAAACTTGCAGCGGAGAGCAGATGGACGATTTGGACGATTCGGAAAAGCTCGCAGAGGTCCTGCGTAGGATTGAGGAGCAAATGAAGGAGTTTGAAGAGGCGGTCAAACTCCTAAACGCCGAACTGGACAGGATACAGCAGGACAAGAACAATGCCAGCCAGAAGGCAAGGGGCAAAAACTGAATGTTTTGACCGGAGCGGAATTGTGAACCTATTCGCTCTTTCGGGCACGGGGGCTTTTCTTTTTCTGGTCGGCCATCTGAAAGGCTTCCTGCCAGCTTGTTCCCGCCCCTTCGACCAAAAAGAGTCCGCCAGCATCCCTGCCAACCTTGTACTGGCAGGAATCGCTGCGAACATAACCTTCGTGTCCCCAGCGGCGCTTGGCCTCTTGCAGTGCTTCATCGTGTGTCATGGTGAGTCGGATCTTGCAGCGCGAATCAGGTTAAGTCTGTTCCGCTGCCAAAGACGCGGGCCAGCGCGTCCTTGAGTTGTTCCACATCTATCGGCTTACGGACCAGCCCAACCGCTCCAAGCGAGCGCGCCCATTCCAGGTTGGCGATCTCCAGCCCGGTTACGATGATGACGGGGATGGCCAGTAATTCCGGGTGGCGGCGAAGCATCTTTAAGAGTTGCCAGCCGTCCACTTCCGACATCATCATGTCCAGAAGCAGTACGTCCGGGCGTGGCTTGCTGCTCAAGCGTTCCAGGGCTTCTTTGCCGTTGGCAGATACCACGGCATCGTAGCCTTCTTGCCTGAGTATGGCGGCAAGCCCTTCGCGCTCAATCGAGTTGTCCTCTACCACCAGTACCGTTCGGGCTCTTGTCATGCGACGCCTCGCGGACAAATGGTTGCGACCCGGGAGGATCGAACAGGCTGGCAGCGTGGCAGGAGCGGAAGCACAATAAAGAACGGGGGCAGACACCAACCCGCAGATTCCAGCCTTTCCGCTGTAGGCTGAATCTTCATCTTCAAGCTTAGTTCGCGTGCATGAGAAGGCAAGCCGTCGGTAAGCTTGTGTACCTCTGGCTACTACGCCAAGCGTTCTGAGGGACTACAGCCGTAAGTGAACAAACACATCGGCAATCGGCGGTTTGTGGACGGCAAAATGCGGTGCGAACTTCAAGGGGACGAACTGTCATTGTCCATTCTGCCAGCCACACAAGCTTCCGTACCAGAATCCGGACGCGCGGGGCGGGGATGCGACCAGCCCGTTCTATCAGCTTGCCTATGCGATTGAGCAACTTAGAGGCGTGAAGGACCGGGTACAGGTCGAGTTCGTCATCCCCGATGCGCACGACAAGACCCACAAGAAGCAAGGATTGAGAAGCAGATGAAGGACTTTGAACAAGCGTTCAAGCTTCTGAATGCTGAACTCGACCGGATACGGCAGGACATGAATAACGGCGACGAGAAGCCAATTGCCAGCTGAATGCAGTTTTTGACTGCAGCGGAATTGTGGACTAGGTTTGAAATGCGAAGCATGATTCTGTTCCTGTCCCCGTTTCAGCCTGCCTGATACGGGGATTTTCTTATTCGACCCTCAGGCGCTATACTCCCCTTATGCTTCTCACCGACCTCCTCTTTGCCCCGTACACGCCGCCAGCGCTTCACAAAGGTGATCGCGCAACCTGCCTCTTTCGAGAAGGCGAAGTGGTTATAACGGCGTGGTCCGACGCGCCGCTCTCGTGGCCACGTTGCCGCCGTATCGATCACCGGGGCGGAGGCAGTGGCTTGCTGGTTACAGATGAGTTGGTTCGTGCCATCCTCTCGGAATCATCTCTTGCACTTCAGCACTGGTTTGGCGTCGGTGCTGATACTGTGTGGCGCTGGCGGAAAGCGTTCGGGGTGCTTCGATGGGGCACGGATGGCTCTAAACGTCTGCACATCCTTAACGTCCACTCGGGGGCGAGAAAGACGCGCGGTCGGCCTCTACCGCACGAGATAATCGAAAAGCGACTCGCCACCCGCCTGGCAAACGGCACCGGCTGGAGCGCAGCAGAAGTTGCCATGCTTGAGCGCCTTCCGGATGAGGAAGTGGCGCTGCGGGGCGACCGGAGTCTGGACGCTGTGAGAGCAAAGCGAAACCGCCAAAAGCGGTGCAGCAAATGAGCACGAAAGAATAGACAAGGGGCCGGTGAATCGGCCCCTTGTCGACTTGCTGCTCGTCGGCCAAACCGTCCTAGTAAGTTAGCTTGGCCGAGCCAAATGTCGTGATGGTGGTCGAGGACGTCACGCTAGGCGTAAGCGGCGAGGTTTGAGTCCCCGAAGGTAGCATGTTCTGGATAACTGCTGTCGGGTCAACCACCGCCATGGGCTGAATGGAAATATTCATGCTGTTGCCGCTTCCATTCGCGTAAGAGATAGTAATGCCGACGAATCCGACAACGTTGTAAGTGGCATTCTGCCCGCTACCGGACGCAGCAACATAGGAGCTGCCGCCGAGCAGGAGCGAAAGCAAGCTCTGGGAGTTGTCCGGGTATTGAGCGGCCTTGAAGATAGGGATCAACAGAGGCTGGCCAATCTGGGAGGCGAAGTCGCTCGTGAGAGTGCTCTTGAGGCCCGGCCCGACCTTCCAGGCCTTAGGACTGTTCATGGAGACTGGCAGGAGGTTGTTATTGAGCAGATAGCTGATGTCGTTGGGCGTCTGGCCATCGTCGATCCAGTTGCGGAACGCCGGCGCGTTGTTCTGCGGCGGCCCGGTGTCAATCAGGCCAAAGCTACCCGGGGTGTTTGTGGTAGTCGGGTATACTTGCAACTCCGGATAACCATTGTTTACGTTGGTGTGAATAGTCCCGTCCGGTGATATGCCGCTGGCATAGAACTGGTTCCAGACCTTGTAGTCCAGGGCCACCGGCAGGATGTGGGCGTCCACGCCAGGAATTACCTGCAAGCTGGACACACTGCCGGAGTAGATCGTCGCGCGCGCCTTGGCTTGCAGATCGATGGTTTGCATGCCCAGGATGCCGCCAAAGAAAAGCTGCAACGGTGTATTGGCGGTTTCATCACGGCGGACCGTCACCTCAATTGTGTTCGGAAACCCGGCATACGGATACGTGAAGTTGCCGTTGGCGTCCGTGAAGCCGAAGTGCACATCCCGGTCCAGTAAGGTGATATTGACGTTGCCAGCCTTGTTCAGATAGGCAAACTTCTCCGCCGTGGCCATGGGCGAGCCGGTGGTATTGCCGGTCGCGGTCGCCAGAATCGTTGACTGGATGAGCTGCCCCGGCATGTTGTACTGCACGTAAAGCTCCTGCAACTTCTCGGCGCCGGCCAGGGCGGCCGAGTCGGCGGTGCTTTGCAGGTCGGTCCGGACCAGGACCATGTAGCCGGCGTCAATCGAAAACGCCAGCATGGCCAGGATCGGGATCAAGAGGATGGCAAACAAGGGAACAATGGCCCCACGTCGCTGGGTCTCCGGTTGGTGGAGATTCATGCTGCACCTCAAGGCGGGTTAGACGGTTCCCCTGACGCTCTGCGCACCGCGTACGCGAAGGCGCCAGCGGCCGGTTCCGCCTTCAGGCGGAGGCCGCATTTTTGTTTCGCAGGGAGAAATTCAGGAACCGGGGTAGGTAGGCTTAATACCAAAACATTCAGGGGGGACGCTGTTCCTTGCGTCTGAATCCTAGGCCATGATTTGTGGCTTGGCAAACAAATTGAATATTGGGCGTAGGTCGGAGACCAACCATTTCGGCGAACTACACTGGCGGCCCTGCGGGCCATCCTGGCAGCCCGTTGGAAAATGGGCTGTCCTCTCGAGGGCTGGTTCGTCACGCCGTCAACCTATCAAAGCAAGTGAGTTTTTGCTTGACCGAGCCGTGGCGCCCCATTAAAGTCACTGGCTGTCCTTCTCTGTTGGCCGCGCTCTTGTGCGTACTCTCCCAAGGGCGCGGCCTTACTAAACGTCGCCCTGCGCTGCCACAGCCGACCCGGTTGCAAAGCTCACACTCTGCGATTCATGGGCAGCACCAATATGACTGACAACGAAGCACTTGCCGAAGCACGCAAGCGCTGGGGCAGAAGAGCAGGAGTCATTCATCGCCGTGAATGGCTGCCGCCCTGGGCGACCCGTTACGCGGTAGGGCTGCGCAAAGGGTGGGGCGAATTCGAGGTCTACGGGCATGGCCTGACTTGGGAGGAAGCTTTTGCAGCTGCGGAAGCATCTTTTGACCAGAGCAAATCGTAAGCTAGACTGCAACTAGGCCTTAAAGAAGCGAAGATCCCGCGTTTCCGGGGCGGCGGCGCTCGTGTTTCCGACGCGCGTACGCTGCCCGCCTCTGCTCCCGCCACGAGCAGTACAGTCGCATCCATTTAGGATCTTTTGTATGTGTC
>DASZFN010001052.1:0-5447 GCA_035939715.1 Gemmataceae bacterium
CAGATTAGGCGCGAACGACCAGCACGCCTCTCGGTAGGGATCGACAATGAAATAGGGCTGCTTGTGGAAAGTACAAGTTCGCGGCACCTTACGGTCATCGTGCGCGACGAGCCGCCGCAGGCGTTTCGAGCGGAGCCGGCCTTGCTTCGCGCGACGGTCCCGCCGTACGGCTGGGCGCGGCTCGCCTACCGTCTCTTCCCCACCGAGCGCGGCAATTTTGCCTTCAGCAATATTTATGTCCGTCTGAGAGGCCCTCTCGGCCTGGCCTGGATAGACATGGCCATCCCTGCCCCGGAGCCGATCCAGGTCTATCCCAATTTGCTGGAGGTGCGCCGCTATGAGGCGTTGGTCCGGACTACCCTCGTGCGCGCGGGTGGCTACCGGGCCCGACGGCTGCCCGGCGCGGGCCGCGAATTCAGTCATTTTCGCGACTACACGGTGGACGATGACTACCGTCACGTCAACTGGAAAGCCACGGCACGGCGCGGCAAGCCGATCACGGCGGTTTTCGAAAGTGAGCATAGCCAGGACATTATCTTCTGCCTGGACATCGGCCGCATGATGGCCGCGCGCGTGGGTTCGCTCAGTAAGCTCGATCATGCGATCAACGCGGTCCTGATGCTGACGCATGTCAGTCAGACTTTTCAGGACAATCTCGGCCTGCTGGTGTTTTCGCACAGCGTGCGTCTCTATCTGCCGCCGCTCAAGGGACGAGCGCAGCACGCGCGCTTCCTGCAGGCGCTGTACACTGTGCAGCCGGAACTTTGTTACGTCGATTACCGCGAGGCCTTCGCTTACCTGATCGCGCAGCATCCCAAGCGGGCTCTCGTAATGGTCTTCACCGACCTGCTGGACAGCGTCGTCTCCGCCGAGTATCGCGACGCGGCCCGTCTGTTGCGGCAATTTCATCTGCCGCTCACACTGGCCGTGGCGGACGTGCCGCTGCAGAAGTTGGCGGCACAGACTCCGCAGACAACCGAGGAGCTTTATGACATCCTGGTGGCGCGCGACCTGTTGCACGCCCGCAAGGAGATGTTGCACAGCCTGGAGCGCCAGGGAATCATGGTACTGGATACCATCCCGGAGCGGTTGAGCATTGACGCCGTGAACCGGTATCTGGCCTTGAAAACGGGAGCACGCGTCTAGTGGATCTGACAACCTTCACGCAACGCCGCCGTCCGGAATGGCGGCAACTGGAGCAGCTCCTGCAGCGCGTCGAGGGCAGCGGCCTGAAGACCCTGGATGAAGAGCAGGCGGTCGACTTCGGCCGGCTGTACCGCCGCGCAGCGTCCGACCTGAATCAGGCCCAGACCTTCGTCAGTGCCGACGCAATCGTGCGTTATCTCAATGAGCTGGTGGCACGCAGCTACCTGGTCATCTATGCCAGGACGAAGGTGGATCCGATCGGCTTCCTGCGCTATCTGTTCTGGAGTTACCCGGCCATTTTCCGCCAACATTGCTGGCACTTTCTACTGGCCACTGCCATTTTTCTGGGCGGGTCGGTACTGGGTTTTTTGGCCGCATACTTTGAACCTGCTTCGCGGGCCTTCCTGCTGCCCAACGATATGCCCATGATTCAGCCCCCTCAGGAAGGCGAACAGGCGGACGGCCCCTTGCTGAGCTCGGGGGAACTGGCGGCATTCTCCAGTCATCTGTTCACAAACAACGTCAGTGTCTGCCTGGCTAGCTTTGCCCTGGGCATCACTCTTGGCGCAGGCACCGCGTGGCTGCTGTTCGTGAACGGGGTCATCCTGGGAGCTTTGGGGGCCGTGTTTGTAGAGGCACACCAGCTGACCGCGTATGCCACCGGCGTTTTGCCGCATGGTGTGCTTGAAATTCCGGCGATTCTAATCGCCGGCGCCGCCGGCTTTGTTCTCGCGCAGGGCATGATCTCGGCCAGGCCCTGGCCGCGCATGGCCGAGCTGGCACACAGCGGCAAAGCGGCACTCCTCATGGTCGCCGGTTGTCTGCCCTTGATGGGCGTGGCCGCGCTATTGGAGGCCGGCGTAGCACGGGCGCCCGATTGGTTTATGGGGAGTGGGTTGAAATTGGCAGTGGCGGGGATATTCTTCCTGATTTTTGTCGCGTATGTATTGTTGCTGGGGGAAAAGGCCACACAGAGGATACTTAGCTAGCCTGAACATGCTCGTTCACGAAATCATAACCACGGAGAGAGTGCCATTCACGTACCGGGTTGCCGGCATGGGTTCCCGTTTCCTGGCCTGGCTGGTGGACGGCGCCTTGATCGTGGTACTGGCCTTTGCGGGATATATGCTTTCCGGCGTACTGGAAGTCGCCCGTGGAGGGCTGGGCCAGGCCTTGTTCGCGCTCTGGGTCTTTGTCCTGAATTGGGGCTACTTCCTGTTTTTTGAATGGCTCTGGCACGGCCAGACGCCTGGCAAGCGCTTGCTCGGCATTCGCGTGATTCAGTGGCGCGGCACGGCAATCTCGTTCTACCAGGCCGCCCTCCGCAATGTCTTGCGGGTAGTCGACTCTATGCCGTGGCTTTTGTTGTTTGGCTTTTACGGACTCGGCTTTGCTGTCGCGGCCTGCAATCGCAGGCAGCGCCGACTCGGGGACTTTGCGGCTAATACGCTGGTGGTGCACGTCGAACGCAAGAGCCGCCCCATCCAGTCGCTTTACGATGCTGCCGCATCCGCGGATGTTACTTCGGTTGGCTTTGTCCGGCAGCGGCTGGGGCTTCTCAGCCGGGAACAAAAACAGACGCTCCTCGATCTGTGTGTCCGGCGGGATCAACTGCGCCTTCCTGACCGGGCACGGCTCTTTGCCGCAGTTGCCGCTCATTTCCGCGAGACACTGGAAATTCCGGCAGCCGTCCTGAAGAGTGATGAAAAGTTTGTCCTTGAATTGGTGGCCGCCAATCTCTGAGCATGATTCGCTTTGCCTGTAAACAATGTGGTATGTTCTTCGACCGGCCGGATGAGGCTGCCGGGACGCTGGTGTTTTGCTCCTGCGGCGCCGGCAACCGCGTTCCCTGGGAGAGCACCGTTCCGGCGCCGGAAGCCGCGGACGGAGCCGCGGATGGCCCGTCCGCCGGCCGGGCGATTCCCCTCGGCGAGGAGCGCGGCGTGCCGCCGGTCCGCCGCCCGGACGGCTCGCTCGCTGAGCAGCGCCGCAGGCAACGCGATCCAGACTTTTGTCTTAACCATCCAGACGCGGGTTTTTCGGCGACCTGTCCCGATTGCGAGGAGGCATTCTGTGCTAGCTGCCTGGTTACGTTTCGCGGGGAAGTGCTCTGCGGGCCCTGTAAGAATTTCCGCGTTCGCGCGTTGCAGCGGCCTGGAGAATTCTCCGTCGCCGCGCTGTTCTCTCTGCTTCTGGGGCTCTTCACGGGTCCATTCGGATTATTTTGTGTATCGCTATCTGCGAGCATGCACAATGCGGTGCCGAGCTTTTTTGCGCTGATTATGCCTCTGGCTGCCATGGTGCTTGGCGCCAAGGCCATGCGCGATATCGAGACCAGGCCGCGCATGACGGGTCGCTCCATTGCCATAGCCGGCATGGTGAGCGGCCTGGTGACGGCCTTCCTGACGGTCGTCTTTGCGATTTTGGTAGGCAAGCAAGTGGAGTAAGCATGCCCCGCTGTCCTCATTGCCGCACGCCCATTTATGCCAGCCGCGAGGAAATCGGCGCGCGTTGCTCCTACTGCCGCGAGCCGCTCTACGAACGCCTGATTGATGAATCGCGTGAAGAAAGGCTGGCAGCAGGAAAGCGCTGCGCAGCACATGCAGACAATCCGGCGCAGGTTACCTGCCAGCGTTGCGGCAACTACATGTGCTGGGTCTGTCGCACGCGTTGGCTAGGCAAAGCCTGGTGTGCGGCCTGCGTGGCCCGTTCGCTCGAAACGAGCGAGGCCTTGCCGGAAGAGGCACGCCGGCACTTGCGGGAGAGCGTACTCGGACTCGTCTTTGGATTGGCAGCCTGGGGCGTGGCGCTGCTTGGCTTGGTCGTCATGATCGCGGGCTTTAACAGCAACAAGGAAGCGGCCAATATCGTCCTGATGGGCTTCGGCATGATCATCCTGATGGCCAGCCCGCTCCTCGCTGTTTTGGGCGTCGGTCAAGCCGCGGCCGCCATCCGCACGCGCGGCGATCACATGATCCTGGCAACCTCCGGGCTAATCCTCTCCGGGCTCAATGCCGCCATGGTCATCGGTCTTTTCGCCATGGTGGCCTGGCAGGGGTGATTGCCGGCCTTGTTGCTATAATTCCTCCATCGCCCGGACCACGCGGAGCAATCCATACGCATTGATGAGAGTAAATACCCTCACCATCGTCGGCGTTGGCCTAATCGGCGGCTCCATCGGGTTAGCAGCCAAACGCCGGGGCGTAGCGGAGCGCGTCCTGGGCGTGGGGAGGCAACAGACCAGCCTTGACCGCGCCCTGAGCGCGGGCGCTATTGACAAAGGGGTTCTGGACCTCGTCGCGGCCGTGCATGCCGCCGACGTCGCGGTCTTCTGCACACCTGTGGATCGCATCGCCGAGCAGGTGACGAGCACTGCAGCCGGATGCAAGCCCGGTACGTTGCTGACCGACGCCGGCAGCACCAAGGCGCAAATCGTGCGCGACGTGGAAGGCCGGCTTCCCGCCGCGGTGCACTTCGTCGGCAGCCATCCGCTCGCCGGTTCGGAGAAACGCGGACCGGAGTTTGCCGATGCCGACCTCTTTCTGGATCGGCTCACCATCGTCACCCAGACGCCGCGCACAGATCGTGGCGCCCTTGAACGAACGGCGGCCTTTTGGCAGGCGCTGGGCTCGCGCGTGAAGATCATGGACCCGGCCGCGCATGACGAGGCATTAGCCGTCACCAGTCACCTGCCGCATTTGCTGGCGTCGGCGCTGGCCGGCCTTCTGCCGTCTCACTTGTACGAATTAACGGCCACCGGCTTCCGGGATACGACGCGCATTGCCGCTGGCGACCCGGAGCTGTGGACCGCGATCTTCGCGCAGAATCGCGAGGCGGTGCTGGCGGCGCTCAGCGGCTTCGACGGGCAACTTGCACGGCTGCGCTCTTATCTGGAAGCAAGCGACTGGCCGGCTTTGCGGGACTCCTTGGCTCAAGCCAGGAAGGTGCGCCATGCTCTGGGAAGTTGAAATTCAGACCAAGGATCACGACTCCGAACGCGACCGCGTGCGCGATGCTTACGACCTGCTCGCGCACACGCGGGAAGGCGCCGCCATGGTCACACGCTCCGCGCGCGGGTATCTCCTGCAGGGCGAGCTTGGTCGTAAGGGAGTTGAACGGCTTGCTTCCCTGCTGCTGGTTGACAGTCTCGTGGAAACCGGCCGCATCGAAAACCTGGATGTCAAGGACCCACACAAGGCTCGCCGCGATCATGTTACCGTCCTTTTGAAACCAGGCGTCATGGACCCGGCGGCGATGAGCGTGCTGGAAGCGGCCCGAGAATTAGGCGTCGAGGTAGATTC
>DASZFN010001053.1:0-6147 GCA_035939715.1 Gemmataceae bacterium
TTGACTGCCGCCGCGGATCTGGCCGCGGGCAATCACAGCGGCACCAGCCCGGCGCTGCAGATGCCCACAGGCGGCACGTACTATCTGCTTGCCGCCTTGAGCGCCGACCCAAGCTGGGCCCAGTCCGACGCGGGCAACGAAATCAATGACGTGACGGTGGCGGCGCAGCAGCTCAAGGTGTCCGGTCCGGTGATCGTGGACAATGGCGCCTCCGGCTACTCCGAGACAGGCGCCTGGACCACCGAGACGGTGCCTTCGTATGGCGCCACCGAGCGCTACGCCACGAGCAGCGGCACCGGCCAGAATACGGCGACCTGGCAGGCGACGGGCCTCCCCGCCGGACGCTACCAGGTGCAGGTGACCTGGCATGCCTACGCCAACGAGGCGACGAACGCACCCTACGCCATCTATGACGGCACCACCCTGCTGCAGACAGTTGCAGTCGACCAGACGCAGGCGCCAAGCGGTGCGAGCTTCGGCGGCGTAGCCTTCCAGACGCTGGCGACGCTGAATATCAACAGCGGCACGCTGAAGGTGGTGCTGAGCAACACCGGAAACAACACGTACGTCGTCGCCGATGCCGTGCGCGTGGTGCCGGTAATCCTCTCGAATGCAGACTTGACCATTGCGGCGGCAGGGGACGGGATCTCGGGGGCTCCCGCCTCGGTGAGCGTGTGGACGCCGTTCACGGTCACGCGCACCTACACCATCACCGGCGCGGCGGCCCCGGCTAAATTCACCATTGCTTACTATGCCTCGACTTCTTCCAGCATAAACCAGAATTTCGGCCAGGCCACGCTCCTGGCCACGGAGACCCTGAGCTCCGCGGCCGACCTGGCCATGGGAAACCATACCGGCTCCAGTCCAGCGCTGCAGGTCCCCAATAGCGGCGCCTACTACATCTTTGCCGTGTTGACCGCCGACCCGAGCTGGCAGGAGTCCGACTTCAGCAACGATACCAACAATGTCGCGGTGACGGCGGCGGCCGTACAAGGGACGGGTGCGTTCATCGTGGACAACGGCGACCCTGGTTTTTCTCTGAAGGGCGCCTGGCTGACCGAGTCGGTGCCGTCGCACGGCGGCTCCGAAAACTACACGGCCAGCAGCGGCAAGGGCAAAAGCACGACGGCTACCTGGAGCGTTACTGGTCTGGCGCCCGGCTCATACGAGGTTTTGGCCACCTGGCATCCGTACTACAACCAGGCCACCAACGCGCCGTACGCGATTTCCGACAAGAACAAGCCGTTGCAAACCGTGCTCGTCGATCAGACGCAAACGCCCACCGGCCTCAGTAACGGCGGCGTTGCCTTCCAGGTTCTGGCCACGGTGAGCATCACCAGCGGCACGCTTAGGGTGACACTGGGCGACATGGGCAACGGCACCTTTGTTGTGGCCGATGCGATTGCGGTGGTGCCGATTGCCTGATCGTGAGCGCGTGAGAGTGACTCCGCCAAGTAACACCGCCACCTGCGAGGGGCAGTGGCGGCGCTGGTTACGCGGCCCTTCGACAGCTTGACGGCCACGAAGGCGAAAGGGCTGGCCGAAGCCAGCCCTTTCCTGTTGCCTTTGGACGACACCCACCCGGAAGGCATCCTCAATAGGTGAGTTTCGCCGAACTGAAAGTGGTATAGGTGGTCGGGGTCGGCACGCTGGGCGTCAGCGGATCTCTTTGCGTGCCTGCGGGCAGCGTGTTCATGATAACCTCCGACGGGTCGATGACGGCACAGGGCTGAATCGAAATGTTCATGTTGTTGCCGCTGCCCGTGGCGTTCGAGATGTCCACGCCGACGAAGCCGACGATGGCATAGGTGGCGTTCTGCCCATTACCGGAAGCCGCAACATAGGTATTGCCGTTGGCTGCAGATGGATATTGCACCGCCTTGAACAGCGGGATCAGGTTGGGCTGCCACATCTGCGAGTTAAAATCGCTCGTCAGCGTGCTCTTCAGACCGGGCCCGCACTTCCAGCTCTTGGGAGCGCTCAGGGAAACCGGCAGCAGGTTATTATCCAGCAAAAAGTTGATGTCATTGGGCGTCTCGCCGTTGTCGATCCAGTTGCGGAAAGCCGGCACGTTGTTGGCGGGCGGTCCCACGTCGAGCAGGCCGAAGTTGCCCGGGGCATTTCCCGGGTAGGGATAGACCTTCAGCTCCGGACCGGCGTTGCTGGCGTTCAGATGAATGGCGCCGTCAGGGGACACGCCGGTGGCATAGAAATTGTCCCAGACCTTGTAATCCAGCGCTACCGGCAAAATGTGGGCGCCAACGCCGGGAATGGATTTCAGGCTGGAGACGGTACCCGCATAAATCGTGGCCCGCGCGGTGGCCTGCAGTTCGGCCGTGGGCATGCCGAGAATGCCGCCAAAGAACAGTTGCAGCGGCGTGTTCGCGGTGCCGTCGCGGCGCACGGTCACTTCAATCGTGTTCGGGAACCCGGCGTATGGAGAAGTGTAGTTGCCGCTGGCGTCCAGGAAGCCAAAGTGCACGTCCTGGTCGAGAAGGTTGATGTAGACATTGCCCGCCTTGTTGAGCTTGGCGATCTTCTCCGCCATGGCCATGGGTGAACCCGGGGTATTCCCGGTCGCCGTCGCCAGCACGTTGCCCTGGTTGATATTGTTGGGCAAATTGTACTGGACATAGAGTTCTTGCAGTTGTTCCGCGCCCGCGAGGGCGGCGGCATCGGCCGTGCTCTGCAGATCGGTCCGGGTCAGCACCATCCAGCCGGCATCGATCGAAAAACAGAGCATGGCAAGAATCGGAATCAACAGCACCGCAAACAGCGGCACGATGGTTCCACGACGAGCAGTTTTTTTTGCTTGCAGATACATGGCTTCAATACCTCCAGCTTCAGGACTGGTTTCCAGGCGCGCGACGCCCTTCACGCATTCATGCGGAAAAACTTCGATGGGGATCTTGCACTTGTTCGAAGTGACGGGAAACTGCAACGGAACCGGGGAAAGCTCGATAGTGGTTCCAGGGAGAGGGTCCTTGTTAGGAAGCATAGGTCACAAGTTCAGCTTGTGCAAGGAACAGTCAGGCGGTGTGAGAAGAATCCGGATGCCGTCGCTTTCCGCAAGTGCCACGCGCGCAAGAGGTTGACGGCTCTGGCCCGGCTGTTTTTTTATTGCACTATGCGGCCTGGCGCCGCATAATCGGCTCCATGCAAACTCTCATCATGCTGCCTTTGTTGCTGGGCGGGTTGAGCGCTGACGACTTACCGGCGCAGCAGCCGCCCTTGATCGTCAGGCCCCAGGCTTTCAAAACGCTGGTTAATCCGGACTGCTCCCACTGCCGGGATGAAGCCAAACGCCGGGCCGGAGAGCTGCGCCCGGAAGAACCCGTGCTGTGCTGGATTCGGGACACCAAGGGCAAGTACAACGGCGGCGCCATCCCGATCCGCTTTTTTCTCAATCCGTACCGCGTCATCAGCGATAGCTACGGCGTCTTTGTCTACGATCCGGATGCGGGCTATGCGCGCGGCTTTGCCCCCTCCTACGATTTTTCCTTTTACGGCTGGCGCAACGGCGTCATGGTCATGCGCCACAAGGACGGCACGCTTTACTCCTGCTTGACCGGCCTGGCTTTTGACGGCCCGAAGAAAGGCGCCCGCCTGCAGCCGGCGCCGACTCTCGTCAGCCAGTGGGGCTTCTGGCTGCAACATTATCCCGGCAGTGTCGCTTACCACATGTACGACAGGTACCAGCCGCTCGAGCTGCCGACCGCGCTGAACGAGGACTCGCGGAAGAGCCGCGTCGCCAACGACAAGCGTTTGCCCGCCGAGCAAGCGATCCTGGGCGTGGTTGACGGCGAGCAGGCGCGGGCTTACTCCACGGCACGGCTGGCCCGGTCGGGATTAATTGCAGATCAGCTAAACGGCCAGGCCCTCGTGGTTCTTTGGGAGGACAGGACCGGCACGGCTGCCGCTTACCGGCCCGTGGCCACACCGCCTGCCGGCATGCCAGGCCAGCCAAAGCGCGTGACCCTGTACCGTGATGCTCTGGCCGCGGGCAAACCTGTAAGCGACAGAGAAACCGGCTCCCATTGGGACATCGCCGGCCGGGCCATCGACGGCAAACTGAAGCACTGGACACTCGAATGGCTTGACGGCATTCAGGTCAAATGGTTTGCCTGGGCCGCCGAGCATCCGGACACTTCCATCTCAATGGCTGACCGTTTTTGAGAATAGGTCTTTCAACAATTCCTTAACCTTTTGTTCGATCAAATCCCGCACCGCGCGAAACTGATCGGCCGGCAAGTTCTTGGGATCGGGGATGTTCCAGTCTTCCCGGCGTTTGGCCCGGACCAGAGGGCAGGCGTCGCCGCAGCCCATGGTCACGGCAACGTCGTACTCTACGGCCGGTATCTGGTCCAGCGATTTGGAAACATGCTCGCTCAGCTCGTAGCCACGCTCGCGCATGAACTCGATGGCGCGCGGATTGACGCGCCCGGAAGGGGCGGAGCCGCTGCTGTAGGCCTCCACCTTGCCCGCTCCGTGCAGGCGCGCGAATGCTTCCGCCATCTGGCTGCGGTTGCTGTTCTCGACGCAGACAAAAAGAATGCGCTTGGCCATACGCTGACAGCTTATTGAAAAAAAAACCAAACACCGCGAGTCGTCCAGCTTGGTGCTGCGCGTCAGCGAACGGCAATGGCCGGCCGGGCATGAGTGAAGCTCCGAACCAGCGGAGCCATGGGATCGCTCTTCTGCCGTTTTAGACGGTGAAAGATAGTCTTGAGATTGAACTGGGCCGGGTCCAGCTCAGGGGTCAACTCGCGCCAATGTAAAGGCGTCGACACGGGCGCCCCCGGCACGGCGCGCAGCACGTAGGGCGGCACCACGTGATGCCCACGGGCATTCTGCATGACATCCACGTACACGCGCTTGCCACGCGTTGCCTTGCTCCGCTCCAGCGTGGCCTGTTTCGGCAACGCCTCCACCACTTGTAGGGCAAGCCCTTCCGCCCAGCTTCGCGCCGCATCGTAGCCGTTGGGTTCTTGCCAGGGCACCAGCACATGAAGCCCGCTCTTGCCGCTGGTTTTTAGAAATGCTTCCTGGTCATTTTCATTGAGGATCTCATGCAACGTTTGCGCGACGGCGACGGCGTCCGCAAACGAGGCCTCGCCCGGATCCAGGTCAAAGAGAGCGAAGTCGGGGTGATCCAGGTCGGCCACGCGTGACAGCCAAATATGGAACGTCAGCGCGCCCTGGTTCACGAGGTAGAGAAGCGTCTCCTGGTTGTTTACCAGCGCATACTGCACGGACTTCCCGGCCACGCTGGGCAGGTCGATCCGGGGAATCCAATCAGGATATTGGCTGGGGGTGTTTTTCTGCCAGAAATGCGGCTTGTCCGCGCCGCCCACGCCGTCAGGGAGCCGTTCGAGTGTAACCGGACGGTCGCTCAGGAAAGGGAGCAAACGCCTGGAAATTCTGCGATAGTACTCGAAGACGTCGGCCTTGGTAAGGCCGTCGTCAGGGTACATGAGCTTGTCCGCATGCGTTAAGACGGCTCCACTGGGTGGCGCCGCAGAGGTTTTTGAAGGCCGGCTTGTGCGCGCGCTTGTCTTTTTTGGGCGCGCGGCTTTTCGTGGAGCCGGCTTCGTTTCGGAATCCGCATCCGGGCGCGCTAGCTCGTCTCTCATTTTGATGAGAAGCCAGTTGTCTTTCTTGCCGAACTTTCCGCCGCGCATGCGGATGAGCGCGAACCGACCCTTGAGCTTCTTGCCGTGCAGTTCAAACTCAAGGTGGCCGGAGTCTATTGCCTCGCTGACCGTTTGCGGCACCGGCTTGTCCGCCATCAAGTTTTCGTAGGTGCCGTGGTCCCAGATCTTCACCGTGCCGGCGCCGTACTGGCCTTCGGGGATCCGCCCGTCGAAGCTCGCGTAAGCCAGCGGATGATCCTCGACGTGAACGGCCAGACGTTTTTGCGACGGGTCCTTCGATGGTTCCTTGGGGACGGCCCAGCTTTTGAGGACGCCATCGGCTTCCAGGCGAAAATCATAATGCAGGCGCGAAGCATGATGCTCCTGGACGACGAAGATGGGCTGCCGATGGTTTTTACCGGGCCCGGCTTCCGGCTCGGGCGTCTTGTGAAAATCGCGCTTCGCCCGGTATTGCTCCAAGGCCATGATTTGCTCCTCAGCTTGATCTCAGTTT